>CAZIGO010000017.1:2782-21171 GCA_964538595.1 uncultured Chitinophagales bacterium
TAAAATAGCTAATGATCACGGAGAGGGGTGTTCTTTTACAGCATATTGTACGAGCGTTTGTAATCCTATATATTCCAACGTTGCCTCTTCCGTGGCTTCCAGTATAACAGGAGGGGCAACACCAGCTTCATAAGCCTCTTTCCAGCGAGGTGCACATAAGCACCACCGATCACCGGCTTCCAACCCTTCAAAACCAACCTGGGGACGGGCGGAGGTAAGATCATTACCTCGACGTTTAGAAAATTTTAAAAAGTCTTCGGTCATAACAGCACAAACTGTATGCCTGCCATGGTCGGCCGGGCCGGTGGTGCAACATCCATTGCGGTAAAATCCGGTTAAAGGATCTTTACTACACGTTTGTAAGGGTTGGCCGAATACATTTTGTCCCATAATGGTTCAAGTTGATGTAGGTAAAATTATGAAAAAATGTGGGCTTTATAAATTACAAGAAAAGGGAAGAGAATGCCAAGTTACATAGTATAGTCTTACTTGAGGGGTAATTCAGACTTCAAAATAGTAATCGTGATGGTTGGTGCAATCAGGGTTAAACTGGGCTTGGCAATAAATGCAATGATTTGAAGACGAAAGGTATTGCTGGATGGTTAAACCATTTTTACAATTTCCACAACGGACAGCTACTTTATGAGATTGATGAGTAGGCCATACTTTTGCAATATGATTTGTATAAGATTGGTGGCAAAGATAGCACGGAAAGTACTTTTTACAACAGTAGAACTTTATAGCAACTATATCGCGAGAACTATTATAATGCACACACCTGTATTGATCATCCAGCGCTATTTGGTGGAGGTGGGGAGCCTCATATAAAGAGAAAGAGTTCGAAGAGCACATATACCTTAGGATGTAGGTTTTAATAAAAATAATGAGTAAAGATTATCAGGCGTCCTCTTCTATGGTTTGTTTGAGCTTATCCATAATACGGCCGAACTCTTCCCAGTCTCCTTTTTGAGCAGCCTGTTGTGCTTTTCCCCATAATTCTTTAACTCGTTCTTTGTCGAACTTTGTTGTAGGTAGCGTTGTATCAGGAGGAGGAGGTATGGTTGAAGGTGGTTTTTGTGTGGTATCGGCTATTTGTTGAGGTGGTTGTATGTCTCTTTCTTTCGCTGATAGATCGACTAATGCTTTATCAGAGTCAAATATGGCCTTTAATGATTCATCTAAAGTTCGGTGCATTGCCACACGATCTTCGTAAGCTACTATCACCCGTTGTAACTGAGGAATATCAACACCTTCGGAGATTAAGAAAACGGGTTCTACATAGATAAAGGATTCTTCGATAGGAATAACCATAAGGTTCCCCCGGATCACTTTAGAACCTCGTTGATCCCAGAGTGAGAGCAGTTTGGAGATTTCAGGGTTCTGATCGATACGGGAATCGATTTGGATAGGACCATATATCAGTCGGTCTTTAGGTAGCTTAAATACCAGGAGCTCTCCATAATTAGGTTGATCGGACCGAGCGGCGATCCAGCCGATCATATTATCTCGTTTGTTGGGGGTCATAGGGTATATCTGTATATACTCGAGCCGGTCTTCGCCGGGTAATTTGGTGAGGAGATAGTAAGGCTCCATTTTAACCTGTTGACTACCATATTTCTCATTAGGGCGCTTCCATAGATCCTCATTATTATAATATACTTGCGGATTAGTCATATGATAAGAGGCATACATATCGATTTGGACATCAAAAATGTCCTGGGGATATCGCATATGTTTTTGCAACCCGGCATCCATCGCGGAGAGGGGTTTAAATAAGTCGGGAAACATATCTTGATAAACTTGGATCACCGGGTCTTTTTCATTCATAATGTAAAAATTTACAGCTCCGTTATAGGCATTTACAACCACTTTCACTGAGTTTCGAATGTAATTAAATTGGCCGTTATAAGATTCAGAATACGGAAAGTGCTGAGAAGTGGTGTAGGCATCTTGCACCCAGTAGAGCTGGCCCTTATTAAGTACCAAGTAAGGGTCTTTATCTAACTGAAGAAAAGGGGCAATGCGTTTAACACGCGATTTGACGTTGCGCCAAACTTGAAATCGACTGTTATTATTTATATAGTCGGATAAGAAGATATTAATATCTCCGCGGTTCCAGGCGAATAATCCTTTCCGGAACAAGTTATTCACCTTAATGCCTCCTTTCCCATCATAATGATTATAAACATTTTTATCGCCGGCGGGATAGTCGAGTTCTTTTACTCCTGTATTGACAAATTTATATCCGGGCTGTTCACTACCATAGTAGATCTGGGGACGGGTTACATTAAGTCCTTTTAATGTGTTAACGGGAGGGATATCTCTGATGACAAAGTTGGGAATACCCTCCTTCCCTTCTTCGGCTACAGGGCTCATTACCAACCCATGGCCATGTGTATACTGAAGGTGCCGGTTTACCCATGTATTAGCCCGGGTAGGGAGCTCGTTATCCAGTTCCCGGGAGGCCAACATCATCTGGTAGCGCCCTTTTTCTGTATTATAGCGGTCGATATCAACGTCATAAAATTGGTAGTACAGGCGAATCTCTTGGAGTTGCTTATAGGTTTGAATTAAAAGCCGGGGGTCCCATAGGCGAATATTGTCAATGGTACCTTTGTTATTTTTAATATCTTTATGACTGAGGTTGGCTTTGGGCTGGTATTCGCGCTCATTGACCTTATCCAGGTTATAGCCTAACCGGGTTAATTTGATGTTGTGTTTTAGATAGGGGGCTTCGCGTTTAAGTTCGTTAGGTTTTACAATAAAACTTTGGTAAAGGGGAGCCCCAATTATGAATCCGCCAATGCCAATAGCTAAGACACCGATACTAGCAATAAAAAGTCCTTTGAGTTGTTGACGAAACCATATGATAATAGCATAAACTCCCAGTCCAGCCGTTAGGACAGTTATGATCCATTGGAGAGGGAGGATCACTTGAATATCTGTACTTCCAGCCCCGTAAACCACTCCACTACTATCGAAAAGTAGATCGTAGCGACCTAAGTAAAACCCCCAAGATATAGTAAATAACCAAGCAGCTAAATTAAGACTAAGATGCTTGCGGGCAGGGGAACTAATATGTAACCCTTCCGTTTTATCTATTTGTACCATACCAAGACTGATGTAGAAGATCGTTAGCGACAGGGTGACAATAAAAGTTAATACGGCTAAACTACTTTGAACTAATTCGTATAATGGTAACTGAAACATGTAAAAACCTAAATCATGACCGAAGATAGGATCGGTGTTGCCGGTAAGTTGGGCGTGATAGAAGCGGAAAAAAGTATCCCATTGGGAGAAATAGAGCAATGAAAAAATTAAGCTTATAAAGAGTGTTATGGCTAAAAGAGCCCACCGTATTTTTCGGGTAGCGCTGGGATCACTTAAATCGAATTGTCGATCTTGCAACTGTAAGTTGGCTATATTGGCAAAGCGGAAATTATGGGCTAACACCCATGCATTACTGCCCATGTACAGAAAGGCTATTCCCAGGGCTGTCAGCAGCAAAAATATCTTGGTCAATTTAATTCCCCAAAACACCGATGTGTAACCTAATGCTTCCATCCACCAATATTCAATGATCCATTCACTGAAACTGAAAAGAAGTATCACAGCTATAATGAGTAGCGGGAGGAATGTATATTTAAAAAGTCGACTGCTCGACATAAAGATATTTTTTATATTAACTTAAAGGTACGCTTTTTCTTTTGAAAGTTAAGGGAGGATTGATATTGATTAGAGGTTAGTATAGTTAAGATTTGCTTTTAGAGGGCTTTTCGTTCAGCGGGTTTGATATGCTTAAGTAAGGTGGTACTCAGTTTGTGAGGTAAGGATTGTCGGTTTGATTTTGTTACTTCAATGAGATAGATATCATTTCGTCGTTTGACTTCACCAATAAAGCCAGTTTTCGATTGCTGATGTATAACCCCTAAGAAGGGCAGTGTAACATTTAACACTTTACGTACTTCTCGCTTAAAGTGAGTGCTATGAACTTCCATGGGCGCTATCTCATCTATTAGTATATATTCGGCGTTGTGAAGTGAGCGAGAAAAAGCTTTTTTACAGATCCTGTCAATGTTGGAAATGTTGATATGATATGGGCCTACGGCAGGACCTTGGGGTTCATCGACATGGGCTAATATCCGACGAGTGTTGGACCGCAGATCTATGATATAAAACCCTTTTCTTTTACCATCTTCCCGTATTTCGGGGCAATAGATACCTCCGCCCTCAACCCCTTTTTGCATTAATAACTGATTTACTTTATAAATGATAGTTGTTTTCCCTATGCCAGGGCGACCGGTGAGTAAATAGTTGTTTGGCATAAGAGGAGGTTGAAAATAAATTAGCCAGTAAATCTAGGACACCAATATGATTAAACTACGGAATCTCTGTGGAACTCATATGGTTTAAGGCATAAAATAAAAGGGCAATAATAAAGAAGGGGATTATTGTATAAAAATGATATTGTCTAACTTGGGGATATTATGGCAAGTCAAAACCCCAATGAGAGCTATTCTAATGAAATGCGTAGTGTGATTGATCGAGCTCGTAGTGGAGCCCCGGCAGCGGGAGAAGCTATACGAGATTTGTTTTCGACCGATGAAATATTTCATCGTATAACGGCTACGGCAGATGAAGAGTTTGCGCGCTCTACCCGTTTGCTCTTTTTGAGTGGCTTAGCAGCTGGTTTATCAATTGGGTTATCCTTTTTAGGCACAGCTGTTTTGGCCGGCAAATTGACGGGAGAGGGACAATGGTTAATCGCTAAATTATTATATCCTTTAGGATTTATGTTTATAGTTATCGGGCGCTACCAATTGTTTACAGAAAATACGTTAACCCCGGTAACGCTGGTGTTAACCCGTATAGCAAGTTTACCCCAACTGTTAGCAGTGTGGGGCTGTGTGTTTATGGCTAATATTGTTGGTGTAGGTATCACTTCTTATGTGTTATCATCCACGGGGGTATTTGAGCCTGCTTCACATGAGGCTGCGCTTTATATGGGGAAACATGCCCTTTCTCCTACTTATGGCAGCCTGTTTTGGAAAGGGATGTTTGCCGGATGGATCGTGGCGGGAATGGTATGGCTCAACCATGCTGCTCGTAACTCTATAGCCCGCATTTTGATCATCTTTGTGTTAATTTATACGGTTGCCGTAACGGACTTAGCACACTGTATTATAGGTTCGGCTAAGGTATTGTATTTAGTGTTTGAGGGAGGCGTTGATTGGGGGGTATACTTACAACAATACCTTTTACCCGTCACCTTGGGAAATACTGCCGGAGGGGTTCTGTTGGTGGCCCTCCTAAATTACTCTCAGACCCGTAAAGAGCGGTTCCCTGATCGAGACTGTGGAAAATTGGAGTTGACTTGGTTGGAGTGGTTTTTCGGACATCGGGTAAAGCGTTTGTCCTGGAGGAGGTTATTTCAGAAAAGAAACACAAAAAATGGTTCCCCCTCCCCTCGTGCTGTTCCTTATTTGGGAGTGGATAAAGCGGATGTTGTTTTGAGTCAGTTTGGGGATTATGAATGTCCCACGAGCATAAAGATTTATCGACTTGTTCGACAGATTCAGGAAGAAAGTGATTATGCCATTCGCTATGAATACCGTCACTTGCCACTGAGCCGCCGTCACCCACACGCTACTGAGGCGGCGGTGGCAGCAGAAGCAGCGGCCAACCAACAGTGTTTCTGGGAGATGCATAATCAACTCTTTAATCATCAAAATGCACTTGAAGAGGATGACCTTCATTATTATGCTCGCCAAATTGGCTTAGATATGAAGAAATTTCAACAAGATATGAAAGATCATAGCATTCGACACCGAATTTATCTAGATCGTCAATATGCATTGAGTAAAGGGGTACGAACCACTCGAAATTTATTGATCAATGGTCAGCTCTACCACGGAAAGTTTATAAAGTCGGCGTTAATACAAACAATACAACGCCAGTAACTCAATTCTTTGAAGATTAACCGGCCTCAGCGATAAGAATTAAATTATTGACTAACCATTAAATAAAATAGATTTGAAATTTTGTCGCTGCTCAGCAGTTCCTAATACAATAAATTTATTTTTAGGCTTGAGAAGGGTGGTTGGATCGGGGTTAATAATGTACTCTCCCTCAGCTGTTTTTAATCCAATGATATTGGCTCCTGTTTGATGACGGATGTCGAGGTCTTTAATGGTTTTATTTTTGTATTTATCCGGAAGGTTTTCATAGCTAAACTCTTCGAAAGAGATACTCACCCCTTCTTGTCCTGTCAATAATCGCATAAACTCGATTAAGTCCGGCTCAATCACTAAAGAAGCCATGTGCACACCTCCGATATTTTCCGGCATGATAACGTAGTCAGAGCCGGCCCGGCGCAACTTTTCTTCGGAAGTTTTGTTGTTAGCTCTCGATATAATGACCATATCGCCGTTTTTCTCCCGAGCCGTTAAAGCGACAAAAACATTATCAGCATCATGGGGCAAAGTTGAGATTAAAGCCTGGGCTTCACTCACCTTGGCTTCCTCTAACACTTCATCTTTGGTGGCATCTCCTTCTACAAATAGTAGATCCCCTCGTTTGCGCAGATAATTTACGACGGATCTCTCATTTTCGATAATCAGAAGCTCTTTTCCCCGCTCCTTGAGTTCATGGGCCGATTGTTTACCCAGTCGTCCATAACCGCATATGATGATATGCCCTTTTAATTCGTTGATCTGCTTCATGATGTTATAGTCCTTAAAAAAATGACGGAACTCACCATCTAAAATAAAAGAGGTGATGGTAGAAACCACATAAGCAAAAATACCGATATTTATAATGATAAAAAAGGCGGTGAATATACGCCCTACCTTTGATAAATCTTTTACTTCTTTGAACCCG
Organism: uncultured Chitinophagales bacterium; assembly: GCA_964538595.1. Taxonomy (GTDB): domain Bacteria; phylum Bacteroidota; class Bacteroidia; order Chitinophagales; family CAZIGO01; genus CAZIGO01. The sequence continues at coordinate 9,662 of CAZIGO010000017.1, forward strand.
ACGGTGGAAATGGTAATAACAGTCATATAAAATGCATCTATCAAGCCATACCCCTCTATGTACATGAAACTCAGGGTTCCTAGCACAACTGCCAAAAATAGAGCGCCCAGCCCCATATAGATCCGCCGTAAATAACGAGCGTGGACAATATTTATATTATTGAATGGAGAGGTAATCATACTTAAATTCATAATTTGAGTAACCCACAAAAATTCTTACACAATAAGCCTTAGCAGACATTTCTAGTAAAAATATTATTTTCGTAGTAAAAGAAATAAGTTGCCCTCTATTGTTTTATAAAAAAATTTAAATGTAAGTATCGCAACCTTATGAGTAAAAAAGTAAGTATTCTAGGATGTGGTTGGTTAGGACTTCCCTTAGGACGGGCATTAAGCCAATCTCCTTATAATTACACAGTAAAAGGCTCCACTACCCGCTCAGAAAAATTGGAGCTTCTCTCTAACAATGGAATAAAACCTTTCCAGTTTTTGCTTACTCCTCAAGGAACAAGAGGAGAACAAATAAAGCACTTCTTTAATGCTTCGACATTGGTGGTTGATTTCCCGCCGGAGCGCCGGCCCGATATTGATAGCTATTTGCCCAATCAAGTTGAGAAATTAATAGATCACATAGCCCAAAGCCCTGTAAAAAATGTATTGTTTGTTAGCTCTACGTCGGTATATCCATCTCTATGCCGAGAAGTAAAAGAACATGATGCGGGAAATGCTGCGAGAAAGACTGGTCGAGCTTTATTAAAAGCTGAACGAATGTTACAAAATGCTCCTTCGTTTAATACTACCGTACTTCGCTTTTGTGGGTTGATAGGACCAAATCGTTTTCCCGGCCGATTTTTAGCGGGGAAACAGAATTTGTCTAACGGGAGCGCTCCTGTTAACCTTATCCATCGTGCGGATTGCCTCTCCATTATGATTACTATTATAGAACAGGACATTTGGAATAAAACATTCAACGCCTGTGCCGATCAACATCCTTTACGACAGGATTTTTATACTGCTGCCGCTGAAATGGCTGAACTACCCCCTCCTTCATTTAAAGAAGAGGATACTGCCTCTTATAAGATTGTTAACAGTGATAAGTTGAAGGAACAACTAAATTATACCTTTACTTACCCTGATCCTTTTGATTTTTTGAAAGAATGGAAGGAAGAAAAAAGACAACACAAAGAATAGAAAAGCGGACCCAACGGTATACCGTCCTTTCGCTATTCTAATAGAAGAGAATTACTTAATACACACGCCGAAGACACTGATATCATCGATCTGTTCCTCATTATTTTCCTTCATCCAGTCGATAATCGTTTGTTCCAATTTTGATTTTTGTTCGTCCATGGAGGATGAGGAGATGTGCATTAGCAAGTTTCGGAAACGCTTATACATGAACTTTTTGCCCTTTGGACCTCCAAATTGGTCAGGATAACCGTCGGAGAAAGTATATAAGCAATCCTGGGATGCTAAATCAAAAGCTATCGTAGTAAAGTGGTCCTCTTGGTGCTCCTCATAGCCGATCGCTTGCCGATCTCCTCGAATTTCTACTAAACCGGAGGTAGGGGAGTCGGTAGCGTTATTATTGATAAATGATCTTATCCGTTCTTTGCTCACTTTTTGTTCTTGTCCTCCTTGGTAACACTTTACATTACGTCGTTGGATAAATTGATCAACGGAGAGGTTCGCTAAGGCAGGGTTAACCACATATAACGGATTGTTGGCACCGGCGAACTGTAAGCGTAAGCTTTCTCTCTCCTTCTTTTTAGCAATTCGGCAAAGAGTGGCATCCATGCCATCCCTCTCTTGCTCTTCACTCTGTTCTTTTGTCATGGCTTCCACCACGCCGTCCCGAACTTTATCAAAAATACGACCGGGATCGGTATAGCCTTGTAGCTGTACCACCTCTTCCATTTGTCTTTTGCATATCAAGCTGACGAAAGCCCCGGGTACGCCATGTCCTGTACAGTCAGCACTGGACCAAAGTACCCCTTTTTCATCATCATAAACCCAATAAAAATCACCACTAACTATATGTTGGGGTTTTAAGAGGACGAAGTAAGGAGGGGAAGAAGAGGAGTGGGTGGGTTGAATACTGTTAAAAGCAGACTCCATCTTTTCTTTGCTTGGCAGAATAGTATCCTGTATATGTTTGGCGTAATTTATACTGTCAGTAATTTCTTGATGGGCTTGCTCGATTTGTTCTTTCTGTTTTTCTGTTTTATGCTTTTGTTGACGTATTTGCTGTGTTGCTTTTGCAACCTCATACTGCAAGCGGCGTTTCTGTGCCCTCAGTCTTCTTCCGTTTAACCAAATCAAAAACCATATAAAAAGAATACTGCTAATACCATAGCCGGCATAAGCGATGTTAGTTCGATACCAGGGGGGAAGGACGTGAAAACTATATTCGGCTTTAGTACTTTCTACTCCGTAAATATTTTTAGCTTTGACTTTAAAGGTATATGTGCCCTCAGCTAAGTTCGTGTATTCTTTCTTGGGTTCTTGTGTCCATTTACTCCACTCCTTGTCATATCCTTTGAGTTTGTAACTATAACGCACCTTACTTTGTTTTTCGTAAAAAGGACTGGCAAAGTGAAAAATGAGTCGGTTCATGGCATAAGACAAAGTGGGTGTGTAGGAAGAAGGTTGTTCATAGCTTCTTCCCCACTTTAAGTAATGAGGGGTATGAATGGATTGGCGATAAAACCCATTAAATAATACCGTGTCGTGGGTATGTTTTTTGTGTTTAGGAAGAATGGCTTTTACCTGATGAATAACGGAGCGGAAAGGCCGGGTATACTGTTGTGAAAGATATGGAGAGTACCGCATGAGGCCGTTAGCTCCTCCTATCCATAAAATACCTGTCGTATCTATAAAAAGGCTTCGCGTATTGCCAGTTACGGGGGCCTTGAAAGGGAGGCTATCGATGGCATAACCCCCGTTTTTGGGGGTAAGAAAATAAGATTGCTGTCGGCCGGCGATCAAAAGCTCGCCTCGACTTCCCTCCTCTAAAAACTTTACTGCAATCGGTGCCCTCTCTCCTTTTTTATGAGTAAAGAGGGAAGGAAGTTGGGGGGTAGGCACAAAGTGAACGCTATCGGATATGCTGGGAGTGTATATCCCCGAATCACTGACTAAAACGATTTTGTTATTATATGTGAAGAATCGATTTGTTCCGTTAGGGACTCCTTGTGTTATATGTTTTAATTCTAAGGGAATTGTGTCTAAACCGGTGAGGTCTTGGTTGAAATTAATATTGATAGGAGTTGAAGAAGGATTTTGTTTAAAGAAAGCGGGGGACAACTGTAGGTGAAGGAGCCCTTTTGTTTGTAATGATATCCAAATATTGGTGTGGGCCGAATCAGGGGAGGGAACAGCTTTAATGGAAAGGATCTCCCCGGGCAACCCTCTCAAATTGAGTAAGGTTTGCCACTTAGAAGTATGTTGCCGGAAAATACTTAAGCCTACCCGCCCCCCGCTGGCAATAATCTTTGATGAAGAAGTGGAGGGAGTAGAATCGGTGGGGGGAATGAGAGACAAGGCCCGAGCGTGGCGTGGGGATATTCTTGAAGCCTCCCACATAGTGTCTTCCCAGCCAATACTATATAATCCTTTGGCTCCCCCCACTAATAATGTTTTTTTAAGAGATAAAAAGTTCAAACTCACTTGTTGTAAACTTTTAACTTTTTTCCATTCGGGGAGGAGGTAAGGGTTAGTTCGAGAAGAGGCAGGCGGGGAGGAGGTCGGTTGATAGTAAGGGAAATAGACCCCTTGGTCGGTTGCTAAGAAAAGTTGACGCCGGTATCGCGTTATAGCATTGACCCCGCCGGAAAATGATTTTCCCTCCAGCGCATAAGTCCGGGGGTCTCCCAACTTCCAACGTGTAATACCTTGGTTAGTCGTACTCCATATCATCCCCCCCTTCCCTTTGATACTTGACCAAACGTAATTTGAAGGTAAACCATGAGATTGATCTAAGTTTAAAACGGGACGGCCTGTAGTATCACATAAAACCAATCCTCTTATTTCACTGCTAAATACAACCGCTGCCCCCCATGGGTTCTTATGGGGAGATACTGCTATGGCGTCATTGAGTTTTGCTTTTTTAAAAGTGCGCTGCCACTGTTTTCCGAACTTTTTAACGCGTTGTTGCGGCTCTTCCTCCCCAAAGTTATATAGGTATACCCCTTTGTATTTCGTGATTACTAACACCTCATTTTTTCCCGTCACACCAGGAACGTCATCTAATACTTTCATGATGGAACGGTTGGCAAAGGCTTGACTCCCCGGTATTTTTGCCAAGGCTGTAGTATCGTAGGATAGAGCGTCCTTCCTCCAACGGAAAAGGCCTTCATTATGATCTTGAATCCATAGGCGTCCGTTGACTTTCATCGCATTAAAAAATTGTTGGCGTGGTTGTACACAATGAACACCCTCCTTATCTAACACATATAAAATACGAGCCCCATTAAAAAAAACTTTCTCCGGGAAAGCGACGGTATTCCAAATAACCTTAAAATTATTCAGCGAATCAGGTAATTGTTCACTTAGCGAGATATAGTCTAAATCACCGGGCGAAGGAGCTTTGTTTTGAGAAAGAGGGGTAGAGAGCGTGTCAGAGGGGGAGGAACCTGAACGGGAGGAGGAACTAGGAGCTGCTCTCAGATAACCGAAATCCCCTTTGCCTCCTAACCATATGCGACCATGCTGATCAATATCCATGGAGAACACCGCCATAGATTGACGAGTAGTAGTTTTTTGCCAGCTTTCGCCATTATAGTGCAATACCTTTCCACTGGTACCAAACCACAAACCATCACTGGAATCTTGGGCCCCACAAAACACTTGGACATGGGCATCATATTCCTGAGAGGAAAAGTTGGTGATAAGGGGTTTGAGTAATGGAAATCCTTGAGACGGAATTATCCATCCGCTTTGTAGGAGTAGTAATATGACAAACCTTTGGAGCCAGTGGGCGATGTGTGATATGTTTCGATTTATCAAAGCAGTGTGTTGTGACCTTCTTTTTTAATGTGCCAGCGCTTCACTTTACCTCAACACATGATAACCGATAATATTATCATTAGGGGCAAAATAAATAAATCCTATGAAAAACATTAAGGTAAAAGCATTATCATTTAAAAGGGTTTTGAGGGATGAAGAAGTCAATCAATTTGAAGAGTAAGGGGCCTATTTTATAATGATTTTACCCGTATATTCTTGACGGCGACACTTGATTTTATAAATGTACAGGCCGGAGGATAAGTTTTTTTGTTGGAGCGTAAAAGGATAGTTGTTGATTAAAAAGGAGCGAACCCGTTGCCCTTTTTTGTTATAAAGATAGAACGTAGATGGAGTAAGGCGACCAGCAGAGGAGATATAAAAAGATGTACTTCCGTGAAAAGGGTTGGGTTGTACACTGATATCAAACGAAAAAGATAGCGGTTCTCTGCTCGTAGTAACGGAAGTATCTTGTATAATGTAAGTTTGGTCACTCACTGCTTGATTCTTTTTCATTCCCCCTGCTATGACAAATGTTCCATCCCCTATTTTACCGACCCCTCGCAAATCCATTACAGCGGGTATAACGCCAGAATCCCTTACCAGGCTATCATGACGGGTAGAGGAGTATAATATTTGAGCCAGGGGAGACACTCCACCTGAACCGTCATAAGCAATGCCATCATAATTATAGGATTTAGGAGCTCCACCTATCCATAGGGGCTGTTGTTGTAGGGAAGTGGCACCAGAACGGTAAATACGGGCGAAAGTATCAATACGGTGAGACCAAGAAATAGAGTCAGGATTGTTATTATGAATGACCCCCTTCCGATATATGACCCCCAGGGGGAAGTTGAACTGGTATTGGGCGCCTCCTATATAAAAAATAGTATCTTTTATAATAGTTCCGGACGCCCCGAATACTTTATAGTCATCTGTGTTGGGAACGGGGGTGGCTAAACTCCAGCTGTCCACTTCCGGATGATATACCTGTACGTCGTTAACATTGCTTCCATTGCTCCATCCGGTAATAACATAAATCAGGCTGTCACGCCAGATCCCCTGTACATGGTCATCGATGGGACGCGGGAGTGGAGTACCATCGGATAAGTAGGTGTTGGTGGAGGGGTCGAATATGTGTATACGGGAGGAAGAAACTTCATGACCATCAGAAAATACATGGTAGCCTCCAATGATATAAATTTTTCCCTTTAGCGTACTGGCGCCGGCAGCTATTTTTCCCATTGTATCCGGGAGGGGAGGAATAGTATCCCATTGGTTGTCCGACACATCATACCGGAAACTTTTTAATGTGATGCCCGACCATTGCTTTGTTGTGTCAATCCCGGCAAAAGAATATACATAGCTTTGTCCGTTGACAGAGGCGGCAGTGACGGCATTATTACTAATAGCTTGGGGCATCGGTTGGCGAGCCTTCCAGGTCCAATGGTGGGGTTGACTTATGGTTTGACCTGATAGCAGTAGGGAAAATAACCATATGGTGAATATTCGCATGTATAAAAGGTAGGAGATTTCCCGGGTTTTTGGTAGTATAATTAAAGAGGAGATCCGACCGACTTTGGAATCTTTGGTATATTGGAAAGAAATCAACCTGTTTTAAAGCTGCTATGCAGATAACAATCATCATACCTACTTTGAATGAGGCCGACGAACTACCCGCTACACTTCAGGCTATCTGGGAGCGAGCAGGAGGAGAGGTGCCGGATGTTGTAGTTAGTGATTGCGGCTCCAGGGATGATACGGTAGCTATCGCGAAGCAGTGGAGAGTAACGTCATATGTAAACTCCTCCCTTCCACATCGGGCAGCCGCTATAAATGCTGGAGCACGTAGCGCTTCGACAAAGCTTTTACTATTTTTAGATGCTGATACCTGGCCGCCGCCCCAATATGATATTATGATAAAGGAAGTAATGCAACTCCCCTTTTCTGCCGGCGGGGGGTTTAGCCTCTCCTTTCGTTCTAATAATCGCTGGTTGCAAGCTATTTCCTTGTTTAATCATTTAAGATATAAAGTAACGCAGCGATTTTTTGGTGATCAAGGTCTTTTTGTGGGTCGGTCGGTATTTGAAAAATCAGGAGGCCTCCCCTGTCAACCATTACTGGCTACTGCTCACTTTTGCGAAAAGATAAAAAAGTATGGTCGCTTGCACCTACTGAAACCCAGCGTACAGACTTCAGGGCGTCGGTTTTTAGACAGAGGGGTGGGCAAAACTTTTCTAAAAGATTGTTCTATATTGCTACGGGATTATTTAAATCGTCCCCTGCAACACAAAGGACAAACGTACTGGGATTATAACAGGCAGCAAAAAGAGGCGAAAAGCGTCGTTGATGATTGACCGTTTAACTTATCACAACTTCGGCACTAAATTTGTAAATTTTAGATAAAAAATATGACTACTTCTTTTATTCCGTATCGTCGTCAGACTTATTCAGCAGAAGAGATGAAAAAACGTAGCCGGGATTTTTATAAATGGATGGATCGGCGCCGGACGGTACGGCATATATCTGATAAACCGGTGCCTCAACAAGTAATGAAAGATATTATTAAGACTGCTTCAACTGCTCCTTCCGGGGCTCATAAACAACCCTGGACCTTTTGTTTAGTCAGTGACCATAAACTAAAAAAACAGATTCGAGAAGCAGCAGAAGCTGAAGAGTATAAAAATTATAACGAACGCATGTCGGAACAATGGAAACGAGATCTGGAACCGCTGGGCACGGATTGGCATAAACCCTTTTTAACAAAAGCCCCCTATTTGATAGCTGTGTTTAAACAACCTTATGAATTAAAAGAGGGCGAGAAATACCCGAACTATTATGTGGATCAGTCGGTGGGGTTAGCCTGTGGGTTTTTGTTAACCGCTATCCATAATGCCGGATTAGTGGCCTTAACCCATACGCCCAGCCCGATGAATTTTTTAAGTGAGTTATTAGAGCGGCCTAAAAATGAACGCCCCTATTTACTTATTCCTGTCGGATATCCTAGCGCTGATGCTGAAGTTCCTGACTTGCAAAGAAAGTCATTGGAAGAGGTAATGGTCAGTTATGACGAAACTCAATAATTAAATCTACTCTGCTTTAATGTTGTGTTTTATTCTTATTAAAGAATCATTGGAACAGAGGGTTGTAATTAAAATGGGAGATTGTTAATTTTATCCTTCAATTTTTAAACGTAAAACAATTTCTTATCTATGAAGGTGCAACGGTTTACTTTAGTGATATTATTGAGTCTTTTCTCTATAGGGTTAGTGGAAGCCCAACAACCAGTTAATAAAAGATATCCAGGTTCCCTTATACGAGGGCATGTGAATGAAAACAAATCAATAGGATGTGGTAGTTGTCCATTTGCTAAAGAGCAAAAGAAAAGTAATCATGTGGAGGTCTATTATTGTTATGATTGGATTACTGCTGAATCGAAATGGGAGATTGGTTCACGAGATATTTATAATTACAACGCTGAAGGCAAATTGGAAAGTATGTTCACTGATTATAAACCACATCCGGACTCTCAGTGGACAAATTACTACAAATATACCTATGAATATGATAGTAACAATTTTCAGACTAAATATATAGCCTGGCAATGGGTAGAGAGTAAGAATAAGTGGAGGAAGGATACAAAACAGACTTCATTAACCTGGGATAGTGATACGAACTTCACGGGTTCTTGGTTTTTGAGTTGGGATTCCGCCCAAGGGCAATGGGTAAGAGTCAGTAAAGATACCGTGTTTTATAATGCCATGGGAAGACAGAAGGAATGGCTTCGAATGGAATGGAACGAGCAAAAAGGAAAATGGGTGAATAAATGGCGGTATACGAATTATGATTTTGATATGCAAGGCAACATAATAAAGCAAGACTTTCAGGAGTGGGATACCTCCCATGCGCAATGGGTGACAGGTTATAGAGACAGTATTGAATATGGAAAAGAAGGAAAATGGGATCGGCGGGTTACCCAACGATATGATACCACCCATAATAATTGGTTTTACACCTTTAACGAAGATTACAAAATAGACACCGGTTTACGCTCCAACGGAGCCTATGTTACTACCCGATATGATACTGCCACAGACCAATGGCAAAACTCATACAAATGTGAATACAAAGATACTATTATTCAAACGGGAACGGAAGAGCTGTTCCTTTCTTCCGGCGCTTCTTTTACTGTTTATCCCAACCCGGCCCAGGACAGGGTAGTATTATCTTTTGACAAAAAGAGAGAAAGGAGCAACTCACTACAGGTAGAAGTATATAATTTAGAGGGGGAACGGGTCATGGCCCGTCAATATGATTTTCGTCCCCGGCTTGAAGTGAAGTTCGCTGATATTCCGCAAGGTTTGTATATGATCAGGTTACGGGAAGAAGATGGAAAGATTATTGGACATCGGCGTTTGATGGTTTATTAGTATAGGATCAATGGCATCACTATGATAAGGGGAAGGGGAGATATTATTATCACTCCCCAAATTGTATACCACTCATTGTGGGTGTAATAAGTGAAGTTTATTGTCATAGAATTATTGTTGTCTATTCTCTCAAAGGTCGATAATAAGGGACCACATTTACATAATTTTTTGCTTATCGATTTGGAGAGTAATACCGGGGGTGTATTACGGGCAGCATAAACACGAAATATCCCTACAATAGAATGACAAAAACTGTCCCTTAATGATGAAGTCAGGATTCGTTTAAAAATTGATACACCTTATTTTCAGCTTCTTTTAGCGAAGGGGAGAGGTTGTTATTAACGATTGTTGTGTCGAATTCGTCTTCGTATTCTAATTCTTGGCGTGCCCGTTTTAGTCGTTCCGTTAAGTTGTCGGGAGGATGGGAGGTGCGCTTCAATATGCGCTCCTTTAAAGCAGTAATTGACGGAGGCCGGACAAAAATGGCCAATGAGCGTTGGGGGTAGTGTTTTTTAATGTTGAGGCCGCCTTTGACATCTACATCAAATATAACATGATGGTTTTTTTTCCATATGCGCTCTAATTCCTTATGTAGAGTGCCATAATATAGACCTGGGTACACTTCTTCATATTCCAGAAATGCTCCCGATTTTATTTTTTGCTCAAATTCAGAAGCCGTTAAAAAGTAGTAGTTGACTCCTTCCTGTTCTCCTTCCCGCTGTTGACGGGTTGTCGCTGAAATTGAAAATTCAAGAGAAGGGTTCTTTTCCAAAATATGTTGAACAAGGGTGGTTTTCCCGGCCCCCGAAGGCCCTGAAAATATAATGAGTTTGCCGGTGGTCATCATAGTTGTTTTAACGTGTTCCGTTGTATTTTATAACACATTCCGGGCTTGTTCCCGCACTTTTTCTAACTCATCTTTCATCTGAACAACCGCCTGTTGGATCGGAGCGTCATTAGCTTTGGCTCCCATTGTATTTATTTCTCGTAACATTTCTTGAGCAATAAAATCCAACTTGCGACCCAATCGACCTTTTTGTTGCATGGTATTGGTAAAGTGTTCAATGTGAGCCTCTAATCGATTACACTCTTCGGTGATATCTATCTTATCGGCATAATAAACCATTTCTTCTTCAAGGCGGGTAGGATCTATTTCTTCTTCTTGGAGTACCTTAGTCAAGTCTTTTTTTAATTGTTTTTCTTTCGATTTCTTGCGTTGCGGAGCCCGCTTTTTTACTTTTTTCAAGTTATCAGAAATAACAGAAATATGGTCTTTTAAAGCCGATGCAATGGTTTTACCTTCTTCTTGACGGAAATTTATGACTTCGTCCATCGTTTGTTGGAGCAAGTTTTGTAGTTTTTTCCTTTCTTCCTCTTTTACTTCTGTTTCAGGGGTGACAACCACTTCGGGCATCTCAAGCGTAAGGCGAAAGAGGTCGTCGTGAGAAGCATCTAACTCCTCGGCCAATTGATAGAGCTGGTTATAGTAACGTTGAGCCAGCTTTTTGTTGATTTGAGAAGGTATTTCTTCCGTATAGTTGATAGTAATAGTGACATTAATACGTCCCCGTTCGAGTTGATCTTTAATTAGGGGCCGAAGTTTCATTTCATAGGGACGGTATTCATCGGGGAGGTGCATCCGGAGATTAAGGGATTTGGCATTCAGGGCTTTTATAGCACAAGTGATGGTTTTCCCTTTTAATTGAACAGCGTTTCTCCCATAACCCGTCATGGATTGTAGCATAGGTTGTTTTTTTGGTCCGGTTCCGCTCTCACAGTCACCCGACTTACTGTTTCTTTCTTATGAATCTAAATGCGCAGGGAGTCAAATATATATATTTTGCAAGGATTACCTTGGTTTTGGTTTAAATTCTTGAAACTAAGGGGAAGATTCGGCTCATCGCGTCAGTTCAACTTGACGAGGAAAACAAGCCGGTACTAACGAACGATGAGAACCCACCACTGTCCACAGTTGAGGAGTCACGGTTATCTCTCATTGCTCACCTTATGGCCGAAAACCGTCTTGAAGTCCGGATAGCAGAGCCCTCAAACGATTCTTCTGGAATTTTCCACCCAA
>CAZIGO010000018.1:0-717 GCA_964538595.1 uncultured Chitinophagales bacterium
GGGGGGGGAGAGTTAGCAAGGAGGGGTAAGCTTGTGGCAGCATATCCTTTGGCAATATCGATAATTAAGACGGTAATACCTGCACCTTTCCCTAATACACGGAAGGTATTAGTAGCGCCGGGGTTGCCACTCCCATATTGTTTAATATCGGTGTTATAATAGTACCTTGATAATAAAATAGAAGAAGGAATAGACCCCATTAGATAGGCGAGTATAATACCGGCTGTAAATAGTATAACGATCATGGAGATTATGAATATTCGTTAATGAGAAATTTTTTGGAAGTTCTTCATTTCTTCTATAAAGTTTTTGGCACGCCGGCTGGAAGTTGAACCGGTATATTGGTAAACATTGCCTTTTTCCCCTTCAAATTTTCGGTCGTCGCCGTCGATTTCCATCAGTTTATTAATAAAATCTTGATTGGAGGAGAAAACGTACATCATGTTTTTCTTGTAATGAAAGTAATACCACTCCATTCCTTCACTACCTTCAATATAAAAACGAAAATAGTCCCCACTGCGTTTTTTACCCATTTCTAGGTAAGCATTGAGTTTTTTGTGTAATGGCTTTCCATTCATAAAACCTATACCTATAGGACCTGTCGACCGATAAGAGTGACTTACTGTATCCCATGCAAGTTGAAGATCCGTTAGTAAAAAGGTAGTTTCTTTGAATTTCTCCGGTACGGTAAAAGATCCTTCTTTCATTAATTGGTTA
>CAZIGO010000018.1:727-6096 GCA_964538595.1 uncultured Chitinophagales bacterium
TGCTGATAATTGACATCGGGCCGGGTATGGGTCACCTCTTTAATGTTTTTTCGCATATTTTCTACTAACTCTTCATCAATAAAAAAGTCAATAGGCATAATTAAGTTAAATTCCGAAGTTTGTTTGTCTAAATTATGGTCCATTTGCCCCGCTGCCTTATATTTTACATGGTCTTTGTAGTCGGGTCCCAGTGAGTATTTTCCCTCAGATTCAATAACATTGGAAACAGGTTTAAAGGTAAATTGATTGCCCTGTAACTCATCTTTCAATATCTTACTGGAATCTCCGATAATGTAGTGGTTACGGGTTAAGTCATAAGTTAATAATCCGGAGTCAATATTAAATACACTATGATGATGACGAGTTTTTTTAATATTCAGCAATGTTGGATATAAGGTGGAAGGAGCTGGTGTAATATGAAAACCTGTAAATAGAGGTGTATTGCTAGGGTTATGGGGCTCACGCACCGGGATAATAAGATCGTGAGGATTGACGCGCATACCAATGTTGAACCACTGGCTGTTGATATACTCATTATCATACTGTAATTGCGAATATCCATCAAAGTAAAGGTGTTCTTTGGGGGCGAATAGGCGCACTTGCCCTTTATAACCAATGGTAGGGTTCAAATTAAACGAATCCACTTTTTCTATAACAGCAGATCCATGGGTGCGAAAAACATCATTAGTATCTTGTTCTGTGTATAATTCATAGAAGTAAATTTGTTGAGGATCTCCACTTTCGTTGATGTAATCGTATTTAGCTTCCCCTTTGTAAGTATGAATACTTTTAACATTTACATTAGCTTCATAAAATTCATGATAAAAGTGCGCCGTATCGGCTTTTATTTTAGCATTCGTGAGCTTACGCATCTTAGCCTTGGTTTCTATACGCACGCGTTGACTATCTGGGAAAATACGAGCATCGGCCACCGGAATATGTTTTACCTTATTGATAGTCAACAGATTTTTGTTAAGGTTAAGATGTCCGCTTTGCGCTTTGAATTTTAACGAATCTTGTTTTGGGTTCGTTGAAATAAAATACGGTTTCTTCGGGGTGGTATTTTCAAAGTTGATTGTATTTGCCTGGCGATCCCAATGGTACTTGTCTACTCGTGTAACATATTGGTTTTCAGGGAATCTATTCATTTGTGCTTTGTCACGAGAAATAAAGGTGCCGGTTTGTTCCGCAACATCCACGTCTCCCTCCACATTTAAAGCTTCTAATACATAGCCCTCAGATATTTTAGATTGTATTTTAACGGACATGGAGTCGGCGGAAAGGGACTCCTTTGAAAAGTTGAACGATTTAGATTCCATTTCAGCTTCCTTAAATGCCAAGCTTCCTTTTCCTTTCAGTCCAGAAGGAGTTAGGATCAATTTCCCCTCCATCGTGTTACCTGTTTTGTACATTTTAAAAGGTTTTTCCTTAGTTGAAATTTCCATTCGATCATTAGGGGGCTCCCAGTGGGTATATAAATTTTCGCCCTCTACTTTGGGGAATTTTGTACCTTTGTGTGTGGTTTTAGCCAATTTAAACTGATCGGTCTGGGCATTCATAGAATCCGGGAAAAAAGTAATATCCTCTGATTCGGTGGTAGAGGGTAAGTATTCAACGGTCCCCTTTCCCCGTAAACCATTATTGCTTAAGTCGATAGTGTTATGGTACGTACCTCGCCCTTCATATAATGGATATCCTTCCTTGGGTGTTTTTTTGATAAAACCTAATGAAGTATCAGAACGTACCCGTAGGGTGTCCCTGAACTCCGGGAATATCCCCGCTGATTTAAAAGAGCCGGAAAACTGGGCATGCTTTCGTTTAAAGCTATTTAAACTATCCATAGAAAAAGTGTCCAGCTTGAAATAGAAATTTTCCCTTTTGTATACGCCACCCAGTACGGCATCTTGATTATAATAAGCTTTTGCGGGTTCGGTACTTTTAAGTTTGGGGTAAGCGGGAAAATCTTTGCGCCCCGATTTATTGTTGGGCTTGTCGATTTGTAGCACTGCCTCAAAATCTTCCAAGGGCGTTTTGACGGGATAAAGAGCGGGGTTACCGTGAACATCGAGGTTCGTAGTGTCAGGTAAGTTGACAATAAAAGAATCGATCGCTTTTAAATGAAGGCGGAACTTCTCATAATTAAAGTCATAGGGTCGACCGAATATTTTCATAGCTCCCGCCTGTGTAATTACTTCACCCCCGGAAAAACTCATATTCCTGTTTCGTTTAAAGATGACTGTTTGATTTTTAGGTACAATCACTACATTATGTTTTTTACTTAAACGGACTCGCGGAATACCATAGGCTTTCATTGTTAAATTGTCTAAATTCAAGATACCATGGATCGGTTCTTTTATTGATCCTAAAAACCGGATATGATCATAGTCAATCATGCCGGCATTGGCGTATACATAATTATATGTTTTAGGGCGGACTGTAATCACTTCCCGGTCGGGGTGATAATATATAAAGCCTGCTTCCATCAATTGGAATAACATATTTTTTATAGATCCGGCAGATAAATTTGGATTGATAAAATTAGCTAGTTGTTTGGGATACATTTTACGGGTGTCATGTTCTTCAGCATACATTTTGATTTCCGAAATAGGATTATAGCTCATGATACCTTGGAATTTGCGGAATAGGTCTTTCTCAAAGTAGTTCCATGACTCATAAAGGACGGGGGTTTCCCCGGCTTCGCGTAATTGAGAAAGTTTTATCTCAGAGCTCCCCAACTTCCATATCAATGATTTTGGTCGCATATTTAATTTATGATAGGAATCTGAGAAAGAGGTTTTGGCTCGTCCTTGGTCCCCGCGGCGCATAACTAATAGTTTATCGTTAATGTTTAACTTGAGGTTGAGACCGGGGTGGTAGATGGAATCATTACCGATATATATAGTAGTAGCTGTATTTTCTCCTTTTAATCGCTTAGAACGATGAATAGTAAAGTGGTTAGAAAGCGCTTTAATAAATAAGGAATCTTTCCGGTAAAAGGAAAGCTTAGCTTTTTTTTCTGGTGAGCCCTTCCCGATAATGCGATCGCCTTTTAAAGCAAATCCGCCCTTATAATCTACATTGGGAGCCACGTTTTCTATTGTTAACTCAGCTTGATAAGAATAAAACTCCGGGAAAATAGGCCGACTGGTATCATAACCCGGTATAAGTTGATCTTTTAATTTTCCTGTCAATGGTTTATCGAAAAAAGTAGTATAATGAAAGTTTACTGAATCAATACTGTATTTACTTTTGTCCGTCTTCAGCGTATATGTTGGTAGCTCAGCATAGACCTTATCAGGGGGGAGTAAAGCTCGTTCCCATGTTACCTTACCCCCTTCCCCTTTCCATGTAAAATTGAGGGGGTAATAACGACCGGCCGTGTTTTCTATGATAATCGTGTCCTCACGCGTCATTCCAATAATGTCCAAATCGTCGAATTGTATAACAGGAACACTGTCTTTATCATAAGTTAAATCGAATTGGTTGTTGCTGGCTTTCCAAGCTTTACCGGCAGAGACCAACAAAAAGTTATCGCGAAACAAGTCTTTGGCAACATTAGTAAAATTTTCAAAGGGGCGAAGATCTCCTCGTCGGGAGGTACGTATTACATGATTTAATAGTTTGTGCCACTTTTTAAAATATGACATGTATTCATGCTGGTACATGTTGGTAATGGTAGTGATATAACTCACTAAATGAGGGTTAGTACGCAAACGTTTCTCAGCTATTTTATTACACATTTTAATAATGCGCTTTTGCTGTTGTTCCGTGTATACTTTTTTCTCTTGCCATAATTTGGTGAACTGTTCAGATAGTTTAACAAGGCGTTCTTGTTTACCTTTTGTCAAATTATCTTGTAATTGTTCAATAAATTCCTCCGGCTTTTGCGAATACTTCTTTTCTTGCCCATGGACAAAAAATAGGGATAAGCTCAATATGAAAAGTGTTATTAAAAGTCTTGATGATTGTATCATGGTTTATTGATGTTTTTTAAAAGCAATGGATGCCCAGTTCTTTTCTGTAAGGGTGTGTATATGAGTAAACTGGTGATCGCGGGCCTTTTTAATAATAGAGGGTACTTCCCGCGTATAAAAACCACTGACTATTAATACACCGATATCTGTTAAAAAGGGGCCTATTATAGTGATTAAGGACAAAATATGGGATTTATTGATATTAGCTAACGCAATGTCAAACTTAACATTTTGGTTAAATTTATTAAAAAAGTCTTCCGAGAAAATATCAGCATGTAAAAGTTGAATGTTATTAACTTGATTCCGTTCGATGTTACTCTTGGCATTTGAATAGGCCCATTCGTTATTGTCTACAGCCACAATTTCTCGGGCTTCCATTTTGCGGGCAAGTATTGATAATATACCGGTACCCGCACCAGCATCTAAAATGGAGCTGTTGGGAAAAATTTGGTATTCCTCCTCACACTGTTTCATAGATTTGATCGTGAGTCGAGTAGATTCGTGATGTCCCGTACCAAATGACTGTTGGGGATGAATGATTATCTCATAAGTGTAATCTGTGGTGGAATCGTGGAAAGGGGCTCGAATATAACAAAAGTCATTGACGCGAATAGGTGAAAAGTTTTTCTCCCACCGTTTGTTCCAATTTTTAGTGGGTATATGGTGGATGGTATAGGTAAAAGGAACACTGTCTTTAAGTTGCTGTTGTAGAGTAGTGAGACGTTTTTTATCAAATTGTTTTTCCGGCGTATATGCTTTTAAGCCCTCATCGGTTTCTTGGAAACTATTGAAGCCGTTAGCATCTAAATAAGCCAGTAAAAGTGATCTTTTATTTTGATCCACTTGACAAGCAACCTCTATATAGTTTTGGTAAGATGTGATAGCGCGTTATTTATTCATTTAGTAAAGGGATTAATACCGGCTATACCTAAAATACAAGATATCCTAGATTATTTGTGAAACAGATTAAGCGCAAAACCTCATAAATTCTCAAGTGTAGTACATATATCGGCAAAGTCAGGGGCTTTTAAGGAGGCTCCACCAATTAATCCCCCGTCAATATCGGGTTGCTCAAATAGGGAAGCAGCGTTATGAGGTTTACAACTTCCCCCGTATAATAACGAAAGCTGTTGACCGATATCGGTGTTATATTGATCTGTGATAAGTTGACGAATATGGTGGTGCATCGCTTGAGCTTGTTCGGGACTGGCTGTATTGCCTGTGCCGATAGCCCAAACAGGTTCATAACCGATGATTATTTTTTCCATCTTTTGAGGGGATAAATGAAAAAGCCCCTCTTCTAATTGTTGTTGGATCTTCTCTTCCGCTTGATCATTTTTTCTATCAGCTTCCGATTCTCCACAACAAAATATGGGTATCAATTCGTTGTCGAGA
>CAZIGO010000018.1:6106-20758 GCA_964538595.1 uncultured Chitinophagales bacterium
AATATCAATTTTTTGGCGGAGCGTCTCTCCTTTCTCATTAAAATGTTGTCGGCGTTCAGAGTGACCTATAATAACATATCGGGCTCCGATAGAGTGAAGCATTGGAGCCGATATTTCACCAGTAAAGGGACCTTCTTTTTTCCAATGACAGTTTTGAGCTCCTACATCTATAGTTATTTTATTATCCCAGTCGAGTGTAAGTTTTTCAATGGTTTCTTTTAGGGACGCAATGTGGATATAAGGAGGAAAAAAAAGGATATCTACCTCCGTAATTTTTTGGTCCAGTTGATCCACCGTATTAATCGTCAAATCGAGGGCATCCTCTCGTTCTTTGTGCATTTTCCAATTACCGGCAACAATTTTCTTTCCCATATACTTTTATGTTCTATATTTAGCAGTGAGTTTAAAAACGTTTTCTAATATTTTTTTATCTGCTTTGGTAAGTTCTTTATTACGCCGGGGTTTAACACGCTCAGCTGTTTCAAAAGCTTTCTCTAACTTGTATTCACTAAACCCGCGGGCGCCGCCCCAGCTAAAAGAGGGAATAAAACGACGCGGGAAACCGGCATTAAAAATATTGGTCGATACACCGATGGTAGTGCCTGTATTAAACATAGTATTGATAGCGCACTTGGAATGATCGCCCATTACTAAACCACAAAATTGGAGACCGGTATCAGAAAAGGTTTCTTGCTCATATTCCCAAACTTTTACCGGCCCATAGTTATTCTTGAGATTAGAGTTGTTAGTATCGGCTCCAATATTGCACCATTTTCCTAATACCGAGTTGCCTAAAAAACCATCGTGGCCCTTGTTTGAATAACCGGTGATGACAGCGTTATTTATCTCACCGCCCACTTTAGAGTAGGGACCTATGGTAGTAGCTCCGTATATTTTGGCCCCCATTTTTACTACACTATTGTTCCCGATGGCACAGGGCCCTCGTATGTGTGATCCTTCCATAATTTCTGTATCAGGACCAATATAAATAGGTCCCTCTTTTGTATTGAGCGTTGCGGAAAGAGCAGTGGCAGTAGGAGCCATATATAAGCTTTCGCCGATTACTTGAGAGTGGCGAGATGATTCCGAGAGTACTGATTGAGTGTTGGTGGCTATTTTAGTATCTGCTCGTATTGCTTGGTCATTATAAGCGAACAAATCATACCAATGCTCTATTTTGATTACTTCATCGGTAAAGGAGTGAGTAGTAGTATTTGTTATGATTGAGGTTGAGGGTAATAATGTGTCTTCCTGAATGTAATATTGAAGGTCTTCTTTCGAGAGGCGAGTAGCCAATAGACGATTGTTTTGAATTAAAGACTCCCCCCCTGATAATTGCTGAATCTTCTCTACTAATGGTATAGTGGGAATAAGCCCCCCTTGTACAAGAAGGTTATCCGATTCAATGTTAACAGGGAACTTCTCCTGCAGGTAGTTGACGGTGAGGGTAGAAAATGTTGTATCTATATGCCTGTTCCATTTCTCCCGTAACGTAAATATGCCGGGTCGTAATTCAGCAATAGGACGTGTATATGTTAATGGTAAAAGCTGAAACCGACTGTGATCATCGAAAAGAATGCCATTCATTACAACCGGGGAATTTTACTAAAATATAAAACACCGCTAAAAATACCGATATCGGTTAGGAATTAATTATCGCTTTTGTTCTTTTTGTTTTTAGATTTTTTGGATTTACTCTTAGAAGAGGAATCTTTCTTTTTCTTTTGAGAGCTTTGTTTTTTAGAAGAGCTCTTTGCTTTTTTCTGCTTCCCGGACTTTTTAGAAGATGACTTATTTGCTTTTTTATTTTTGCCCTTACTTTTCTTTTTCTTTGATTTTTGAGTACTCTCTTTCTTCTTTTTGTCCGATTTTTTCTTCTTAGCCGATGCTTTCTTTTTCGATTTTTTGCTTGACTTTTTACTGGATTTTTTCTGTTTACTCTGTTTGGATCCCTTTTTCTCTTTTTTCTTTTGCTTCTTGTTTTGCTGTGCTTTTTTCTGTTTTTGCTCTTTTTCTTTCTGTTGCTCTTCAAAACGACGATAACGTTCCTTGAATTTTTCTATACGACCAGCTGAATCGATATACTGCTGTTCCCCGGTGTAAAAAGGATGTGATTTGTGAGATATTTCTGTTTTTAAGAGGGGATATTCTTTACCGTCTTCCCACTTAATAGTCTCCTCTGTAGGAGCAGTAGAACGAGTCAGGAAAGTGTAATCACTTGACACGTCCTTCACAACAACGAAACGATAATTTTCGGGATGGATACCTTCCTTCATAAGCGACTAATTTTTCGCAAATTTAGGCAAATTATTAAAAATCTGTAATGAAAGGGCCTTTATTTCATATTTTGGTAATTTTTTGTAATATTTAAAGTAACTGCATTCAAACCCCTTATATTATGAATTGGCGTAAATTTAGCGGGGAACCGTTAGAGGTACCTATCCACCAAGCGGTGGAAAAAGCAATAAAGCGAGAATATAATTTAGGGAATAAGCTGAAAGTTTGTATTGGGACCGATTCCCAGGTGAGAGGAAGTATGGCTGAGTTTGCAACAGTAATTGTCTTTTTGCGGGAACGTCGAGGGGGGTTTATGTTTATTTGTAATGATACTAAACGCGATAACATGAGTATCAAAGAAAGGATGCTCACCGAAGTAGCAAAATCCATAGAAATTGCTTATGATCTTTGTGATTTATTAGATGCTTATGATGTAGAGTTGGAGGTACATGCCGATATTAATACGGATCCTAAATTTGAGTCCAACAAAGCGCTTAAGGAAGCCATGGGGTATATATTAAGTATGGGGTTTGCCTTTAAGGCTAAACCAAAAGCCTTTGCCAGCAGCTGTTGCGCTAACCGGCTATGTTAACCTAAAATAAAGGGAGGTTCAAACTGAGTATTGATTTTTTTTATGAATTGTAATATTGCCTGCTTCCCTCTTCGTTGGTGAGCTGACGTAATAAAAAACTCGGGCAAGTATTCCCAGTCTTTAAGTAATTCTTTTTGAAGTTGTGCTTTGTTTGTTTCCAGTTCTTGCTTTGAGGGCTTATCGCTTTTGGTAAATACTAAAACAAAAGGGATCTGGTGTTTCCCCATCCAATTGATAAAACGGGTATCCTTTTTTTGGGGAGGCAATCGGCTGTCGGCTAATAAAAATACGCATTGTAAATTGGCTCTTTCTTTTAAATAATTTCTCGTGCTTTGTAACCACTGATCCTGAGAAGCTTTGTTGACTTTAGCATAACCATAGCCCGGTAAGTCCACTAAATACCAATGGCTATTAATAAGATAATGTAGTATAGAACGGGTGCGGCCGGGCTTTTTAGAGGTGGAAGCTAACTTCTTTTTTCCGGTCAGCATGTTGATCAAAGATGACTTCCCCACATTGGAACGTCCGATAAAAGCATATTCGGGTTTATCCGGGCGAGGTAATTGGGTCAGCTCCAGGGTATTACTAACCTCTTTAGTAGATTTAATTTTCATAGAAGGAGTTGAGTATGAATGATGCTTTTCTGTTTAGTAATCCCTATATTCGCATTTGTTTTGAGATACAGGTGCTGAATCATGATTACTCCTTATAAAGATAAGCAAGAAAGTAAAAAAGAACAAGTGGCGCAAATGTTTGATAATATTGCGCCGAAGTACGATTTTTTAAATCGTTTTTTATCTCTAGGTATTGATATATATTGGCGTAGACATGCGATTAAAATTTTACAAGAACATCTTCCCCAATCGTCTAATAAGCCTTACTTCCTGGATGTCGCCACTGGTACAGCTGATGTAGCTATTGAATTGTTAAAAATGAAACCTGCCCACATCTATGGGGTGGATATTTCTGAAAATATGTTGAAATTAGGTCGTCAAAAAATTAAAAAGGCCGGGGCCACTGATACTATTACCTTAAAGCAAGGGGATGCTAGCCAGTTGCCTTTTGATGACCAATCTTTTGAAGCCGTTACAGCAGCTTTTGGCGTACGCAACTTTGAAAAATTGGAAAAAGGTTTACAGGAGATGCATAGAGTTTTAAAACCTGGCGGAAATGTATTGATCATTGAATTTTCAAAACCTAAAATTTTCCCTTTTAAGCAAATATTTAGCCTCTATTTTCGTTATATACTCCCTACTATAGGCCGATGGATTTCCGGGGATAAAGCGGCGTATTCTTATTTACCTGCTTCTGTTTGGGAATTCCCTGAAGGAGAGGACTTTTTAAAGTTGCTCGAATCAGTAGGCTTTTCCTCAACAAAAGCATATACGCTAACACTTAATATATGTACTATCTATTTTGGTGTAAAAAAAGATTGATCTCAGTTAGCCTCGTCATAATACTATTGGGGGCAGTACAAAATTTGTTTGCTCAATCGGATAAAGTAAATAACCCAAATTATGATGTAAAACAATGGGTCCATTTTGGTATTACGCTGGGAGGAAATGCTTCTGAGTTCAAAATAAAACGCAGCAATAGCTTTATCAATAATGATACCATATTGAGTGTGGAACCCTCCAGAGGACCGGGTTTTAATCTAGGAATTATTTCTGATCTTCATTTGGGAGAATATTTTGATTTCCGCTTTATCCCCACACTATCCTTTGCTGAAAAAGAGTTAATCTATAGGCGTAAAGGCAAGTCAAAATTAAAAATGTCTATCCAATCCACCTATGTCGACTTTCCCTTTCATTTTAAATATAAATCGGAACGTCTTCAGAATAACCGTATATATGTGATTGCCGGCGGAAAATATGCTATTGACTTAGCGGCACACTCCGACTCACGGGAAAATATTAATAAAGTAGATATTGTCCCCGCTGATGTAGGCGTAGAGTATGGTATTGGATGGGATCATTATTTCCCGATGTTTAAGTTTTCTATTGAATTTAAAGTGACTCACGGGGTACGGAATGTATTAGAAAGAGAACCTAATTTAGCTTATTCCAGTGCCATTAACAAATTGTATTCTCGTACATTCCTGGTGTCTTTTCATTTTGAGTGAAGCAGTGAGTGTTTATGGTGTACGTTTAAAAAATACGAAGCCATTTTTAATGTTAATGATCTCCAACGCTTCTCGTTTTCGATATTTATCAGCGTGGATATTTTTGCAAATAAAGTAAGCCTCTTTGTCTATATCCCCTTTTAACAACCACTGTTTAAACGAGTGGTTCCCAGGACGAGAAACATTACTCGGGGCGTTAGCTGGCGGTCTCTTTCGATAATACAAGTGGGCATAACTTTTAAACCCTAATACTTCTACATAACATTTCTTGTCTTGCATTTTTTTATAAAATGCAATTGGTGCGCCCTGCTTATATTTTTCTATTTTAGGAATAAATATTACAAGCACGAAAAACAAGGTGGTAGCAGTACCCAGAAATAGGGTATAACTGCCGCGCCGAGGTGTTTTGTAATAGAAGAAGCCGATACTCAACAATACAACAAAAATATAAAACACTCCTATTAAACTTTCCCATCCACTCCAATGGACTTGTGCTTCTAAATTGGCTTTTGCAAATGGATCATTGATATAGGGTTTGATTATTTCGGGATGTTTTCCTATCAAGGGGAGAAGGGTAAAAATAATGCCAAAGCAAACACCGATCAATGCTATACTCAATAGTAGATAAATGGAATATTTTTTTTGTTGGTAGATGTATTGATAAATTTGATAAGCTGCCAGGAAAGTGATAGGATAATAGGCTAAAGAGGAATAGTGGATAATCTTTGTTTGAACGATGGTAAACACACCCAGTACAACGAACAGAAGTAGGATCATCCACCTATTGAATTGGCGAAAGAAATAAGGGGAGACTGTCCGTTGTTTGAAATAAGAAAAACAAAAAAGCGAAGCCGGGAAACAACCGATTAACAATACGACAATATGATAATAAATAGGACCTCCATGCCCGGCGCCGGCTGTCGTTAATAACCGTATTTGATATTCTATGAATGATTTAATAAACCAGGGGCCGTGACGTACGAGATCTACCCCATACCATCCTAACGAAATAAGTAGGGCCAGTCCAGTTACTATTGTGCCCACCTTAAAAGGCAGGCTTTTTTTGTTGATATAAAGAAGGTGAAAAATGACCCAAGTAAGTACGGGTAGCAAATATCCTACCGGTCCTTTGGTAAGTACGGCCAGTCCAATAAATAAACCGGCCCAAACAGTATATTTTAAAGAATTGGAGGAGTGGGAATAATATTGAAATAGGTTATAAACCCCTAAGAACATAAAGAAGTTGAATACAGGATCGATGATGCCCGTATTGTAGTAGAAGTGGGGCAGGAAAGAGCCGAAATAAGTGAGCGTCCACAGTATACCGAATGATTTGTTTTTTAATTGACGGCCTAAATAAAAGAGCGTACTCAAACTGATGATTCCTGTAATAGCATTGGGTAACCGGGCAGCAAATTCGTTGACTCCAAATATTTCCATACTAAGGGTCTGTAACCAAATAAACAGGGGAGGTTTTTCCCAGAAACGTTCATAATTGATTTGAACGGTGAGGTAATCTCCGGTAACTATCATTTCACGAGCGGCTTCCGCAAAATTGATCTCGTCCCAGTCGAACAGGTGGACGCTACCCAGGAAGGGAAGAAAAAACAAGGCACTCACCCCAATGATGATAGTATATATGAAGCCGTTATTTGTCTTCATTTTCTTTTTTTAGTAGAGTGACAATTGATTCGTCAAACCACTGGTATCGATAAAGTAATTTAGATCGCATACCCCCGTTGTAAATTAATAGAGTAACGATGACTCCAATCAGGGACCCAAAATAGACATCAACAAAAAAGTGTTGTAATAAGTAGATCCGGCATAAGCTGCCTATCAACGCAAAAATAAAAAATATCAGTCCCCACTTTCGTTCAGGGATGATCAAGGAAAGAAAACAAAATAAAGCAAATATAGTAGTAGCATGCCCTGAAGGGAAAGAGAACGCTCCTGATATATCAATTCCGCTTACTTGTTGAAGTTGATCAAATTGGGGGAGGTAAGCTTTAGGTCGGGGATAGTTCAGCGATTTCTTTATAATTTGCGTGAACAGGCCACTTCCTAAAAAGCTGCCTAAACCAATAATCGCTATACGAAATTGATAAAACAGTATTCCTATAATAATAACTATAAAAGTAATCCCGTGTCCTAAAAAGTTTAGGTAATAAGTAAGCGAATTTAGTAGAGGAGTATAATAAGAGTTAAATCGAAGTACCCATTCCCCTTTAGGGACAGTAAATAAACTTATGCCCCCTACTATGAGGAATAATAAAAAAGGGAGAAAGAAGAAAAAATTATTACGCATAAAATATTCTATTCATTGGTTTGTATTAGTAGGAATAATGAAGCTTTTTACTTTTCTGAAAAAACGATAGTAAGATTCCATATTAAATAAAGGGGAATCGTTATTACTTTTATAGGTTAGTAAAATAGCGAGGGGCAGAAATACAGCAATGGCTAACCACATTCCTTGGTAGGGAGCTAGTACGTCCTGTTCAGTCATTTTTTCGCCGGTAATGGTTAGGATATGAAAGAGAATAAAAAGAATTACAGTAATGACAAGGGGGAGCCCTAACCCTCCTCTTCTTATCACAGCTCCAAAGGGAGCTCCGATCAAAAATAAGAGAAAACAGGCCACAGACCAGGTAAATTTTCGGTGCCACTCAATTTTATGGCGTTTTATGTTGTCTTGCTTTATACGAATGGATTTATTCGTAAAATGGACTTTTTGTTTTATGGATCGTGCCGTTTTTTGAGCTTTGTTGAATATTTTTTTGTGTTTATTGCTACCTAATAGCTGTATAAATTTAGTAGGAGCTACAGATAGCGTATCTACTAAGGAGAGTGTGTCAAAATTAATTTGTTTAAAGGCATAATACTTCGATAGTTGAGAATCCAACGTGGCCCTTTTGTTTTGCATTTCTATTTTAAAAGTATCTATTTCAGCACTGAGTTGAGATAGGTTTAACATCTGTTCATGGTCTTTAAATAGGGTTTCATTGGTCCGGTTCATTTTAAACTCTGATAAATCGAATACCTTTTCCCACTTTTCAAAATATATATTGGTGGTTTTATCTGATTTGTCAGGGCCTCTTCGGCTACGCTCCACTTCTTTATATTGCATACCATTGTATAAAGTAAAAACCAAGTAATTATTGTCTTTGGTCATTACCATTTGACCAGAATCGGCTAACAGCACATTCGTATTCCAATTACCTTTAGAATGATCATATATTGTAATATCTTTTATTTTTTGATTATTAGGACCTTTTTTGCCTATTCGAATACTATAGCCTTCAATACCACTGTAAAAAACCCCCTCCGAAATATTTAGGGCAGGTTGCTTTTTACGGATATCAAAAAGGAGAGTACCGAACTTTAAGTTAGCATAGGGTAAGTAATAATTAGAAAAGAAAAAAGCGGCAATACTAATGACAATAGCAGTAAAGATTAATGGCCGCATAGCTCTCATTAGTGATATACCAGATGCCTTGGTGGCAAATAGCTCATAATTTTCGCCCATACTTCCATAAGTCATGATGGAAGACAAAAGCATGGCTAAAGGCAATGCCATAGGTACCATACTGGCCGATGCGTAAAAAAGTAATTTGCCTACTATGTACCAGTCCAATCCTTTCCCTATCAGATCATCGACATACTTCCATAAAAACTGCATGAGTAAAACAAAAAGGGCAATGAAAAAAGTGAGGACAAAGGGAGGAAAAAAACTACGGATGATTAACCGATCTAATTTTTTCATCGTATATTATACATTGATTATGCAAGATACAAAAGTTCAGTTTTCTGAGAAAGAATTGAAACTTCTTTCTAATGCTGAAATTTTTCACATCAAGGACCAGGTCTGGGATAAATTGTTTGATCTTTTTGAAGATCTTCGTGCTGGAATAAAAGAAACTAAAGTCCATCAAAACTTCCCTTTTCCCGATTCAGTGGATACAGTTTCTGGCCGTATTTCGCAAGGGGAAAACTATCGTTCTTTGCCCTGGATGGTATTGGATTTCCCAAAGTTTTTTTCTCGTCAAAGTATATTTGCTTTTCGATCCATGTTTTGGTGGGGCCATTTTTTTAGTTTTACGCTCCAATTGCACGGAAAAGCATTAGAAAATTACCGTCCCTTTTTGAAAAAGAATATCCAAGAGCTCGCCGGGCAAAGTTATTATATATGTGTAAATAATACACCTTGGAATCATACTTTTGAAAAGGGAAATTACCGCAAATTGAATAATATAGGGAAAGAGCGTATTGAGTCTATATGCCGGGAAAAAGATTTTATTAAAATTGCCCGTCCATTACCGATATCACAATGGGAACATGTCTGTGATTATGGAGTTCAGACATATAAAAATATGATTAAACTACTATATTAACCGACCTATATTATATTAATATAGTTAATATTTTTTTGTAATTTCTGTAATTTCAGTTTTAGAAGAGATATAAAAGAAAACCGCTTTGGAATACTCTTAAAAAGTTGTAAATTTGTAAGCTCAGTTCCCTAATCTAAAATAGAAACCCCTTTATGAGACAACTCAAGATTACAAAATCCATCACTAACCGAGAAAGTCAGTCATTAGAAAAATATCTGCAGGAAATTGGAAAAGTGGATTTACTTACTCCGGAAGAAGAAGTAGAATTAGCTAAGCGCATTAAGAAAGGGGATCAGGAGGCATTAGAAAAGCTAGTACAAGCCAATTTACGCTTTGTTGTCTCAGTAGCCAAGCAATACCAAAACCAGGGTTTGTCTTTATGTGATTTAATTAATGAAGGGAACTTAGGATTGATCAAGGCTGCCCAACGATTTGATGAGACGAGAGGGTTTAAATTTATATCGTACGCTGTATGGTGGATTCGTCAGTCAATTCTTCAAGCTTTAGCTGAACAATCGCGTATTGTCCGTTTACCTTTGAATAAGGTTGGAGCGCTTAATAAAATTAATAAAGCTTTCACCCAGTTGGAGCAAGAATATGAAAGGGAACCTACTCCGTCAGAGTTAGCTAAAATATTGGATACCAACTCAGATGAGGTAGAGAATACGTTAGGGGTAGCTTCTCGGCATGTTTCAGTAGATTCCCCCTTTCAAGAAGGAGAAGAGGGTAGTTTGTTAGATGTTTTACCCGATCCTAATGCTCCTAAAACAGATGAATCACTGGAATATCAGGAATCGTTGTCGCGTGAAATAGAGCGATCACTTTCTACCTTAACAGATCGTCAAAAAACTATTGTTAAACTTTATTTTGGTATTGGTCGTGAGCATAGTATGTCACTGGAAGATATTGGTGATCAATTTGATTTAACTCGTGAGCGTGTCCGTCAAATTAAAGATAAAGCTATTAGTCAATTGCGGGGTACTTCTCGTTGTAAATTATTAAAAGCTTATTTGGGAGATTAAACGGATCTTAAAAGATAATTATCCTGGGTAAGGGAAACTTTTCCCTCTTTTAATGCATTTATTATAATGAAGCCTTTTTAATATTGCAGCTGGATTGAATATCATTGTGTGTTTAAAAGAAAAAATGCTACCTTATAATCAATACTTTTAGAAGGGAGAGCGTATAATTTGAAGAGTTTTTCCGGTGAGGTTTACTGTCTTTTTAATTAAAATGAAAACAAAAGGAAAAAAACCATGTTTGAGAATTTAACGGATCGATTAGAGGGTGCTTTTAAGAAAATAAAAGGACAAGGGAAAATTACCGAAGTTAATGTTTCGTCTACTTTAAAAGATGTACGTCGGGCTTTAGTAGATGCAGATGTGCATTACAAGATAGCGAAACAGTTTACAAATGAAGTAAAGGAAAAAGCCTTGGGCCAGGATGTCCTTAATGCCGTTTCGCCCGGCCAGTTGTTGGTAAAGATCATGCAAGATGAGTTGACGGAACTGATGGGAGGTTCAGAAGAATCCTTAAATCTGAATGGGAATCCGCCGGTTATTTTAGCCGCTGGTTTGCAGGGTTCTGGTAAAACAACAATGGTTTCCAAGTTAGCTTATTACTTGCAGGACAAACACAATAAGCAACCTCTTTTGGTAGCTTGTGATGTGTATCGTCCGGCCGCTATAGAACAGTTGCATGTTATGGGTGAAAAAGCCGGTGCTGATGTATATAGTGAAGAAGATAATAAAGATCCGGTGGCTATAGCGAAGTCAGCCATTCAAGAAGCGCATCAATCTCCGAATGATGTAGTGATTATTGATACGGCGGGTCGGAATTCAATTGATGAAGAAATGATGGATGAGATTGCAGCTTTAAAACAAGAAGTTGAACCCCATGAAACTTTGTTTGTTGTTGATGCTATGACGGGGCAGGATGCTGTTAATACAGCCGAGGCTTTTAATGAAAGGTTGGATTATGAAGGAGTTGCGTTAACAAAATTAGATGGAGATGCTCGAGGGGGAGCCGCTCTTTCCATTAAATATGTGGTTGATAAACCCATAAAATTTGTTGGTACGGGAGAAGAAGTAACTGCTATAGAGAAGTTTCACCCCGATCGGATGGCACAACGTATCTTAGGGATGGGCGATATAGCTTCTTTTGTTGAGCGAGCGCAGGAACAGTATGATAAAGAAGAAGCTCAAAAACTCCAGAAGAAAATCAAAAAAGATCAATTCGACTTCGATGATTTTTTGAGCCAGTTGCAGCAGATAAGAAACATGGGTAATATTAAGGAGTTAATGGGTATGATTCCCGGGATGAGAGATGTGGTCAAGAATGCAGATATAGATGAAGAACAGTTTGATAAAATTGAAGTGATGATACAGTCGATGACACCAGAAGAACGTAAAAATCCTCAATTGCTTAATGGTAGTCGGCGAAAGCGCATTGCTGAGGGGAGTGGAACCTCAATACAGGAAGTAAATCAATTTATCAAACAATTTGGGCAAATGCGCAAAATG
This sequence comes from uncultured Chitinophagales bacterium, assembly GCA_964538595.1. GTDB lineage: Bacteria > Bacteroidota > Bacteroidia > Chitinophagales > CAZIGO01 > CAZIGO01. The sequence continues at coordinate 18,008 of CAZIGO010000018.1, forward strand.
ATGAAAAAAATGCAAAAGATGCCAAAAGGAGGAGCACAGGCTTTACAACAATTCCTTTCCTAATTTAATATTAATAAAGAGGCACCGTCGTTTTTTATTCTTTAATAAAAGTGCTATCTTTGCCCTTCCTTGTTATACCGTATAATCACATTTAAAAAACAACCGAATGTCAGTTAGAATTCGATTACAACGACATGGCCGAAAGAAGAAACCACTCTATCATATTGTCGTAGCCGACAAACGTACCGCACGCGATGGTCGTTATATAGAACGTTTAGGAGTTTATGATCCCCTCTATAGCCCCGCTTATGTTAATTTGGATGTTGATAAAGCCGTACAGTGGCTACAAAACGGAGCCCAGCCTTCGCCCTCTGCTCGCAACATATTATCCCGCGAAGGAGTACTTTATAAAAAACATTTGCTAAAGGGTGTTCGTAAAGGGGCTTTGTCGGAAAAACAAGTAGAGAAAAAGTTTCAAAAGTGGATTGAAGGAAAAGAAAAACGCTTGGAAGAGCGGGAAAAACGCAAGCGTGAAAAGAAAAAGGCGAAGAAGAAAAAAGAAGAAGCGGCTGCTAAAGATGTAAGTGAAGAAGATACAGCTACGAAAAAGAAAGAGGAGAGTAAACAAGAAGATAAAGGGGAAGAGAAACAGGCAGCAACCAAAGAGAAAAAAGCAAAAGAAGCAGAAGATAAATCGGACCAAAAATCCAAATCTGAAGATAAACAGCAGAAACAAAAGGAAAAAGAAAAGAAACAACAATCAGCAAAGAAGTCTGAAAAGCAAGATAAGTCCTCAGACAAAGAAGAAAAAGAAGCCAAGCAAAAAGGATCTAAAAAGAAAGCTGAGAAAAAGGATAAAAAGCAAAAAAAGAGTAAAGAAAAAAAGCAATCTAAAGGAAAAGAAAAGAAAAAGGATAGTAAGAAGAAAAAAGACAGTGGGGAGAAAAAAGAAAAGAAAGCCACGTCGTCTAAAAAACAGAAGAAGGGAAAGAAAGGGAAACAAAAAGACAAGAAAAAAAGTAAGAAAAAGAGCGATACTAAAAAGAAAAACGCGTCTAAAGAAAAATCTAAAAAGAAAGCTTCCGGAAAAAAACAGCAAAAGAAGAAAGGCAAAAGCAAGAAGAAGAAAAGCAAATCATCAGCAAAGAGTAATAAAAAGGAAAGCAAGAGTAGTAAAAAATCCGGGAAGGGAAGTAAGCAGAAAAAGGACAAGCAGAAGAAAAGCTCCTCTTCCAAGAAAAAGGATGATAGTTAACCTTTTCTCTAATAGTAATTGAAATTTTAACTGATTTAATGTTAAATAGTAGCCCCGGTATCGACTGAAGTGTTTATCGGTTGAACCGATAAAGTGTCCGCTACTTCTTCCACTTTTTCCCATACTCGTAATAGGTTCCCCCCGCATATTTTCTTTAATTCTGACTTTGTATAACCCCGTTTAAAGAGTTCTTGGATGAGATTGGGATATTGGCCCACTCCTTCCAGCCCAATAGGGAGGGTAGGCCCGACACCGTCAAAGTCAGAACCCAAACCAACATGTTCAACTCCTACTAAATCAACTACATGATCTATGTGGTCGGCTACATCATTGACAGTAGCCTTTTCGAAAGAATACTTGTTTTTTATCTTATCTTTAAATTTCTGTAGAGCTGTGTCGCCTCTGCTTAAGTTATGTTGTTTTTTGTATTGAGTGGTCTTTTTTTTGTATTGACGGTAATTTTTATTGTAATCTGTTTTGACGAAAGCGGAACCGAAAGTAATCTGTATGACACCATTATTCTGAGCCAGTCGTTTAATGAGTGTATCACTCATATTTCTCTCCCAACCTGGTGTGAAATGACGACAAGAGGAATGGGAGGCAATTACGGGAGCTTGTGTTACTTCCATTACATCATAGAAAGCACTATCAGTGATATGAGAAACATCTACCATAATACCTAATTGATTCATCCGCTGTACTACTTTACGGCCAAAAGAGCTCAATCCCTTCCACTTTCTGTCATCATCATAAGAAGAGTCGGATATATCATTCCATTTAGAATGGCAAAGGGTAATATAACGGACCCCTCGCTGGTAAAAGTGTTGTAAGTTGTCCAGTTGACCTTCTATTGCGGCTCCGTTTTCAATACCCAGGGGCAACAAAACAGTATCACTGGGAGCAAATTCCCTGATCTGTTCCGGGGCGGTAACTTTGATAAATTTATCGTGTTGTCGGACCATTTTTTCTACTAAATCAATGAGCGTATCGGCTTCTTCTTTGGCTGTTCCCGTTTTTTGATATTTAGGGTTGATCCAGATCGACATAAAGGCTGCATCCAATCCTCCTTTGTTAGCCCGGGGATAGTCGAAGTTTCGTTCGGGTACTTTTTGAGTAAGATCGCGCCATTCTTTTTTTAGTTTGTAAGGTGCATCAATATGGGTGTCGATCAGTATATTATCTTCAAGGAATTTTTTGGCTTTATTAGCAGTGGGAACGGAAGAAGAGGGACCGGAGCAGGTTAAATGTAAAAGAGAGGGTATTACTACGACTAATAATAACTTATAAAGTGAAAAACGTTGCATAAAGCTGCTATTAGTTTTTTTAATTAAGAAAACTACTTTTCAATGTAATAAACTGGTAATACAAAGTAAAGCTACTATGAGAAGTTAGGCGGAGAAAAGGTAACAAGATGAGAGAGAATATTAAAATTGCTTTATGCAGATAAATTTATAATTTTGGGCTATGTTTGCCACGATTGATTGGGTTATTATAAT
>CAZIGO010000019.1:0-20691 GCA_964538595.1 uncultured Chitinophagales bacterium
GAGCTTTTTATAAATGGGAAAGTTGCACTTGGTCCTTGAATTCAGCTCTTTTTAGTTTATTTTGTGATATTAATTTAGTTTAAAATTTTTGTTTATTTATACTTCAACGTTTAAATTTCATCCATTTTCTAATAGTAGCATTACCTCGTGGAGAAATTATTTTCACAAAATACATACCTTCCTTTTCATTAGATAAACGCAATGGTATACGGCGGGTGGACTGATCGACGGGTACTTTCATTCTTTCTATAACCCTCCCCGTCATATCAATCACTTCAATCCTATATTCTTTAGTACCACTTCCCTGGTGTTGTAGGTATAAATTAGTGGCTTTTCCCGGGTTGGGATAAAACCCTTTAACTTTAAGCTTCTGGGAATGACTCGTTGTCTCTTCTATCCCCACTTGGCTTTTTACGGTTACCTTATCAGAATCTACTACTAACTCGACCGAATGAGTACCGCCGTCGGAGGTGACCTCAAAATTATTCTGCCCTGTTGTATCAACAGGTATACCCGGAATATCGGTTCGGACGTTATAATCGCCGGTTGGTAAGCTATCAAATTGAAAGCGACCCAAGCTATCAGTAGTAGTATATTGATAAATACTATCCCGCCCCGTTTCTACGATTGAACAATTGACATTAGCTAAGGGATCACCTTGGGTTTTCTTTTGATTACGTTTATTAAGTCCATCATAGTTACTTCCCTCGACCACTTTTCCCTTAACCGTTCCACTACCTCCTGTTACCGGAGAATAATGGCGAGTAATAAGATCAAAACCGGAGGTATCGTTCATGAACTGTATTTTTTGAGCATTCTCCCAACGATCAGCTTTATTATAATAGGTGGAGAGTAAGTTGGGGTACGTTTGATTATCCGGTATTGCTTGTATTAAAATATCTTGGTTTTTATACACTTTTACCCCATAGTTCCCCGACCCATTTAACACATGAACATCCACTATACTATGCTTTTTTTCATTATTACTAATACCATAAGCCACCACTTTACCTTCGGTCACATAATTTAAAGAGGGGTCCTTTACTATACCATAAATATTTTGTTGAGGCGCCGGGCCGGGATCAACATAACTCACCGATTTCGACGTGTCGAAACTGTAGTAAGCTTTAGAAATATCCAGCACCCATTGCTCATTATAATCTACATACCATTGCCAATTCCTGGTTTCAAATTTTGAGGTAGTATTACTACTGTAGTAACTATCTATAACTACCGTATGGCGTTTTGTTAATAATACGTTATTAAACGTATCAAAGGGAGTTTGTAAGGTTCCATATCCAATAGCTTTAACTTCACTATAACCCTCACGATAGATAGAATCACTAGTATTCGGATCATAATATGTACCCGAAAAATTGTCCTTTACAGTATCCAAATTGGTGAAGGGATAGGTAAAACTGATTTGACCGTTATCATAATTAACCACTCGGCCACTAGAAGGAGTAACCAACCCCAAGTTAATTGAATTATTATTATACAAGGTATAATATCCTATACTGGGTCGTGAGCTCACATTACCTGTTGAATCATAGCTCTTAGTGACTTGTGCAATATCAGCTTTCGGGAATCTGCTGCCATAATCTGTTGCTTCCGGTTTTTTATTAACAATTTTGGTTGAATCCCCCAAGGGCGTTAAACCCGAATAATCCCAGGTAACCACAGCTCCTCCAGACGGTATAGCAACAGCCGTATCCATCTGTTGAATCACCCACTCATCCCCCAAATCCGGGAAATGGGTTTCTTTATTCAATGTAATTTGACCGTAACTGGTTCCGACACAAAACAAAAAAACTAAACTAACACCTATATTTTTAAGTATATACATAGTTATATTTTACTTATTCTATAATCAAATATAACAAGACATATAAAGCAATGCCAACTTAATTGTTGCCTTATTTGCCAACTTTTTTGAGATCTCACCTCATATACTGTTCTATTTCCTTCTCTTTCTTTACAATGTAAAAATTGGAGAGGGGCGGGGCATGAATCAGGAAGAAGACTTTGATAGCAATAAAAAAGAGAAAAAAAGCATAAGTACCGCTAACAGTGTCCCGTAGAAAAACGTAATATAGAGCCCGCCAAAGGTAAATATTAAACCGGCCAGGGTAGGAGCAATCGTTTGACCAATGCGAAGTACCATGCCATTGATAGACATAAACGCTGCCCTTTGTTCCATGGGAGCGATATTAGTCAGTAATGACAGAATATTAGGTAAATTGAGCCCATGCCCTATACCAAAAAGAAGGACCGGCAGAAAGAACAACAAAAAAGAATCAATAAAAGGCATCCAACCTAATGCAATAGCATAGCAGGTATAGCCGAAAATTAACATTTGTCGTTCAGACACATAATGCACTAAACGTCCTAACTGGGAAGCCATTGCTGCAGTTACTATTGACATGGTAGACAAAACCAGACCAATCATTAAAGTTGAAATTTGAAACTTCTCCTTCAATAAGAAAGGCAAGTAGTTGATATACGGCCCAAAGAGTAAAATAAAAGTGAGCACCGTCAAAATAAATAATCCAATGGCTTGTTTATTTTTAAAAGAACTTAATATTTTAAGAAAATAAGACTTCCAATTGATCATACCACTGGGCTCCGGGTTATCCAATCCTTTTATAACCAGAAGAGTAACGGGAAAAGCCAACAATGGCAACAAAAAAGGAACATACCATCCTATAGTAGCTAACCCACCCCCGATTGCCGGATAAGCCGCCGCCCCCAAGCTAATGGCCATGCCTATATATCCCATTACCGCCGTCCGTTTTTTTCCTTTGTAGATATCACCTACCACAGCAGCATTGATAGGTCCTAATGAGCTTCCTCCTATCCCTTGGAAAAATCGAAAAACTAATAACTGAGTAAAAGTATGCGTAAAAGCACAAGCTACTCCAGCAAAAGCAAATAACAAAAGCAGGGGAACCAGTATATTTTTCCGACCAAACCGATCTGCCATGATACCCGTTAAGGGATTTAATATGATCCCGGGGAGGGTAAAGATAGTGATCAACCACCCTACTTCTTGTTCTGTAATTCCAAAGTGAGCTACAATTTGGGGGAAAACCGGTGCAATACTTGAAATCCCCATGACAGCCATTAAAGTAATAGAGGCTATCACATACAGATTAAGATCTTTATGAGCCGGGGGATGTCGTTGAAACTCCGCTGCTTCCGTAGACACTATTATCTAATTTTTATACGCTGGAAATTAGGGAATATTACAGCGGTAAACGAATGGAAAAAACAGAAAAAATAAACAGGATATGCATTCACTGGTTTACTCTAAGTAAATCCCCCCATCTTGTCCCCTTATCAGGATTACTCTTCCTGTTTTTCTTTTATTTCTAATCCCAGTTCTTTCAACTGTGCGGGATCAATATCGGAAGGGGCATCCAGCATCACATCACGACCCGCATTATCTTTAGGAAAAGCCATAACATCTCTTATAGTCGATTTACCAGTCATTAGTGCCACCAAACGATCGAAACCGAAAGCGATGCCTCCATGGGGAGGAGCTCCATATTCAAAGGCCTCCATAAGGAACGAGAACTTCTGTTCAACCTCTTTTGGATCAACACCAATAGCGTCGAATACTCGTTCCTGGCGTTCTCTATTATGAATCCGGAGAGATCCTCCTGCTATTTCCACCCCATTGATAACCAAGTCATAGGCTTGGGCCCTCACTTTCCCTATATCAGATTCCAGTTTATCCAAGTCTTCTTCTTTTGGAGCAGTAAAAGGATGATGACTGGGATCCCACCGTTCCTCCTCCTCATTCCATTCTACCAAGGGGAAGTTGATTACATACAGGGGCTTAAATTGTTCAGCATCCCGTAGCCCTAACCGATCTCCCATTTCCAATCGCAATTGACCTAAAGCATAGCGAGTGAGATCAGCCTTACCCGCAATAATAAGCAATAAGTCACCGGCCTCAGCATCACAAGCTTCTTTCCATTGCTCAAAATCTGTCTTTTCAAAAAATTTGTCTACCGAGGAGTTAAATGTGCCATCATTTTTACACTTTACCCAAATCAACCCTTTAGCTCCTATTTGCTGTTGCGTCACAAAATCTTCAAGCTCATCCAGCTGTTTTCGGGAATAATCAGCACACCCCGGGACTTTTATCCCCGCTACAAGCTCAGCTTTATCAAAAATTTTAAATCCTTTATTTTGGGCCATCTCATTCAGTTCAGTAACAGGCATACCAAAACGCAGATCAGGGCGATCAGTTCCATAATAGCGAATCGCTTCTTGATAAGAGATGCGCTCGAAGTCTGGCAATTCTTCCTCCAACACTTGTTTAAACAGATATTTCACCAATCCCTCAAACATTTGTAACACATCTTCTTGTTCTACAAACGACATTTCACAATCTATCTGAGTAAACTCTGGTTGTCGGTCGGCCCGTAGATCTTCATCCCGAAAGCAACGGACAATTTGAAAATACTTATCGATGCCGCCTACCATTAATAACTGCTTAAAAGTTTGAGGAGATTGGGGCAGGGCATAGAACTGGCCGGGATGGAGGCGGGAGGGAACGACGAAATCACGTGCTCCTTCTGGTGTCGATTTTATCAAAAAAGGCGTTTCTACCTCAAGAAAATCTTGTTCATCTAAATATCGCCGCGTTTGTTGTAGAATGCGGTGGCGATACCACAAACTTTCTTGCATTTCGGGTCGTCGTAAATCCAAATACCGATATTGCATACGAATACGTGCTCCTCCATCGGTATCATTTCGGATCGTAAAAGGAGGGGTGGCAGCACTATTGAGGACCGTCATTTCATTAACCGTAATCTCTATGTCTCCCGTTGCCATTTCCGGATTCTTATTACTCCGCTCTTGTACTTTTCCTTTAATTTTCAGGACGTACTCCCTTCCCATAGCTCGTGCTTTTTGACAAAGCTCTTCATTCTCATCCATATTATATACTAACTGTGTCGTACCGTACCGATCGCGTAAATCAATAAATGTCATCCCTCCTAAATTGCGAATCTTACTCACCCATCCACAAAGGGTCACTTGTTGATCAATATCCTGTAATCGGAGTTCTCCACAATTGTGTGATCTTAGCATAATGTAATTTTTGTTCTGTATACGTTAATAGATAATCTCAAAAGTATTAAATCTGCCGGACTAATACAGTATAAAAAATGCAAAAAGGAAGCGAACTAAATTTACCCCTTTATTTACGATTAATTATTAGCTTAAAAAATACTTATAGCTAATAATTTTTTATATATTCGTAACAAATAATGACACTCTTTATACAAAAATATAATATTTCACTATTAGTAGTGGTGCTCTTGCTGCTCTTCACTCAATGTAGTCGCCAGAGTTTTGTAGAACATGATGCCTCTAATGATATTGATGCGCTAGAGCGGTCAGTGGATGAGCTCATGTATTACGATAAATATAAAGAAGCTATCCCCTATTATACAAAGTTGGACAGTCTGACAGGAGGGAAGAATCCTAATTATAAATACAAAGCTGCTTACTGTTATTACAAAGCCAATGTCCACAAAGAGGATGCGGTTGGTTTGTTAGAAGATATTGATAAAAAGGAGCGAGATGAGTTCGGGGCAGATTATTATTTTTATTTAGCAAAGGCCTATCACTATACTTACGCGTTCGATAAAGCTATCAACGCTTATAATAAATTCTTAGAAAAAGCCTCAGAGAATGACGAACGAATTTCCCGGGTCAAGCAATCCATCCAAATGTGCAAAAACGGTAAAAAACTAACGCAGGATTCGGTAGATGTGGAGATTACTAATATGGGGGATAAAATCAATACCTCTCACTCGGAATATGTTCCTGTTATTTCTGCTGATGAATCAGTGCTCGTATTTACTTCCCGCCGCCCCGGCAACTTAGGAGGAAAACGAGATAAATTCGGTAACCAAGACTCCCTGCGTGGTCAATATTATGAGGACATTTACATTTCTAAGAAGAAGGGCGGATCGTGGAGCGCCCCCAAAAGTATTAAATCGATTAATACGACGGGGCACGATGCTGCTGTTGCCTTATCTCCTGCCGGCCAACGACTCTTTATTTATCGAAGTGATTCAATGAAATGGGGAAATCTCTTTGAATGTCACAAAACCCAAGAAGGTTGGAGTGCTCCTGAAAAAATGCCTCCTCCTATCAATTCTGATAAATGGGAGGGGAGCATTAGTATCACAGCGGATGGTGAAACCGTCTATTTTTCCAGTAACAGAGAGGGCGGATATGGAGGTAAAGACCTTTATGTATCCCATCTCAAGGGCCCCAATGAATGGAGCAAACCCAAAAATTTAGGTCCCAAAATTAATACCGAGCATGATGACGACGCTCCTTTTATTCATTCGGACCAGCGCACACTCTACTTCAGTTCCCGCGGCCATAACAGTATCGGCGGTTTTGATATTTATGTTTCACATTTAGTAGACGGGCAATGGACCAAACCCGTTAATGTGGGCTATCCTATTAATACTGCCGATGATGACATTTACTTTGTGCTCTCCGCCGATGGCCAACATGGGTACTACTCTTCTATACGGGAAGATTCTTATGGAGAAAAAGATCTTTATCAGATTGATATGTCAGATCATAAAAAATCCAACCCCAAAATCGTAAGCCTTATCAAAGGGAAAGTGATGACTCAAAAAGACAGTACTATCATACCTGATGCCGTTTTATCAGTAACAAAACCCAACAAAAGAAAAACACAGGGGAGTTACCCGGTAGGGCCTCAAACAGGTGAATATCTTATCTCGTTAAAGGAGGGGCAGTCCTTAGTATTAGTATGCAGTGCTCCCGGATATAAATATAAAAATGATACTATTCACATCAAGAGAAACCAACAATACAATGAGGTATGGCATGATTTCTATTTAGAAGAACACCCGGACACCTTGGCTCCCGGTGATACCACACTCACCGCTTCAAAAGATAAAAAAGACACGAGTAGCACTACCCTAAGCCAACAATCCACCACTTCTTCCACTGATACCTCTGTCACTTCCGAGCAAAAATCTACGCAAGCTCAAGCTTCCGCTACTTCCAAGAATACTACAAAAGAAAATAAGACAACGTCCGCTTCCGATCAAACCTCATCCAATCAAACTGATAAAACTTCGCAACCCCCATCAACTAAAAAATCTAAAAACACTACTTCTACCTCGCCATCAGACCAACCTGCTACTATCACATCTATGAACACCACTGTCCACTTTGGATTTGATAAAGCTTTCCTGACTAAGAAGGCAGAGCAACAACTTGATACATTGGTCGAATATCTGAGCAAAAAATCACAACAATCTATTAAAGTGGTTGGGCATACGGATTCTATTGGTCCTACCCAATACAATAAATATTTATCTAAGCAGCGTGCTCAATCTGTCGTCGATTATCTCAAAGCAAAAGGGATAGATCAAAAACGGATCAAAGTGGCCTATTATGGAGAACAGAAGCCGTTAGTGCCGAATGAATCGAGAAGGAAACGCCGTAAAAACCGTCGTGTCACCTGTAAACTAATAGACTAATAAAGGGGTTTCTTTCTATTTCTTTTCATTGATTTAACTTTAACTCAATTATTTACATCCTGTTAGTTGGTCCCCTCTTGCATTTTAGGAGTTAAATCCTTTATTTGCTGAAGTGCTTTTCCCACTTGACGCACCGGTTGCCGACACACTCTATTTTGACAGACGTAAATACGGGTCATGTTCTCAATATACTTTTCTTTCAACAACGGTAAATACTCGTGCTTTTTAGTTCCCATCCATATGGTATGGGGTAAAAATTCTTTTTGCAAGTGTTGTCTTTTTTGTTTATAGCGGTTACCGACGATAGCTACCTGTGCAGGTGGAACAGCAAAATTAGTTAATAGAAGACACCAATTTGAAAAATAACCCGGGTTTTTGATCAACTGGGGTTTTATAATACTGAGGAGATGCTGGGACCAACGACGGTATTGATCATATCGGTGAGGATAATACTGGTTCAGTAAATACAAAGACTTAGCAATAGAAGAGGTAGCAGCGGGGATAACATTACCTTTCCACTCCACTTTACGACTAACTACCGTTTCCTGGCCATGAGATTGATAATAAAAGACCTGTTCTTCTTTATCATAAAAATGTTGAACGACATATTTCATTAAATGACGGGCTTTAGCCAACCATTTTTTATTCAACGTTACTTGATACAAGGACAAAAAAGCTTCAATCGTAAACCCATAATCATCCAAGAATCCTTCGATATGTACTTTACCCGCCTTAAATACTCTATATATTTTAAAGCTATCCGTCACCATATGTTGGTCCAGAAATTTCGCGTTATTCAAAGCGGCTTTTAAAAACCGTTCTTCCCCAAATGCTTCATAGGCCTTGAGGTACCCCTTTAACATCAAGGCATTCCATTCGGTTAAAATTTTTGTATCCTTCCCCGGTAAAACCCGCTTCTTACGTTTGATAAACAATTTTCTTCTGGCCTTTTTGATAATAGAATCCAATTGATTTACCGTTATATCATGATTTTTAGCTATTTCCGATTTAGATTGCGTGCGATGCAGAATATTTTTGTTTCCCTCCCAATTGCCCGGTGAAGTTATATTAAAATAATCAGTAAATATCCCCATCTCTTTGTTAGTTAACAGGGAAGTTAACGCTTCCTTTTTCCATACATAATACTTCCCCTCTTCTCCTTCGCTATCGGCATTGAGAGATGAATAAAAGCCACCATTAGATGAGGTCATATGCCGACGAATAAACGAATCCATCCTATATACCACCGCTTTATACAGGGGAAGTTGAGTCAGTTTATAGGCTTGGGCATAAAGCTCCATTAGTTGTCCATTATCATAGAGCATTTTTTCAAAATGGGGTACTTTCCATTTCTTATCTATGGCATATCGAGCAAACCCTCCTCCCACATGATCATGAATTCCTCCTTTAGCCATATGTTGGAGAGTGGTATTGACGGCTTCCAGAGCTTTTTGGTTGCCCGTTAAATAGTGATATTGTAATAGAAACAACCATGAATTAGGTTGAGGGAATTTCCTCTGCCCTTGCATTCCTCCCCATTTAAAATCAATTCTATTTTTCATATTGTCCCAAGCAGTATAAAGATCTTGCAGTGAATAATTTTTAGCTAAACTATCGTTACTTTGGAAGAACTTATTTTGTTGCTTAATCCCCTGTGCTACTCGACGAGCTTGACGCCGAAGTTGATCGGGATTTTGTTCCCATTTCTGCTGCATGCGTCTTAAAAATTTCATCCACTTTTTCTTGGGAAAATACGTCGCAGCCACAATTGGCTGACCATTCGGCAAAGCAATAGCGTTTAACGGCCATCCTCCTTTACCTGAAGTTAACCTTGCTGCTGTCATATAAGTATCATCAACATTGGGCCGTTGTTCGCGATCTACTTTTATAGAAACAAAATGTTTATTCATCAATTGAGCAACAGCGGTATCCATAAAAGATTTATGCTCCATTACATGGCACCAATGACAAGCAGAATAACCAATACTAACAATAACCAGCTTACTATCTTGTTTAGCTTTTTTAAATGGTGCCTCCCCCCAGCTATACCAATTGACAGGATTATCAGCATGTTGACGCAAATAGGGACTGGATGAATGTTTTAATCGATTTTTTGGAGCGCCTTCACTAGCTTTATAGGAGTCATCATTTTGCACACAAGACTTCAAAGGAATTAAAAATAACAGAAATGCCAAATAAGCGGTCACCCATTGTACCATCATATGCTATTTTGCTTCAACGCTTTCCAAAGTTAACAGCTAATACCCATTTTCCTTATTAAGATAATATAACATTTCAACAAAACATTCGTTGGCTCATGTAAAACATTTCAGTATACCGCCTTTTCAATTTATCCCATTTAAAGATAAATATATTGGTCAATAATTTAACTCATCATGAAAATGATTCGACCGTATTTCATTATTATTATTAATTCAGTTATATTAATCAGCATAACCAAATATTATGGAAGAAATTGAGTACACGCAACTTAAAGCTATTGAAAAGGAGTTAATCGAAAAGGCTTCTTCAACTTTAAAAGCTTCTTATAATCCTTATTCCAACTTTGCCGTAGGAGCAGCTATCACTACTAAAGAAGGTAAAATATTCACGGGCACAAATGTTGAAAATGCCTCTTTTGGTGCTTCCATTTGTGCTGAACAAGTAGCTCTTACACAAGCATACAAGGCTGGTCATCGCCAAATTACCACCTTAACCATAATAGGACATGGGAAAAACTCAAACGATAATGTGGTCACTCCCCCCTGTGGCATTTGCCGACAAGTATACTTAGAAAACGCCCAACAATATAACCGTGATATAAAAGTTATATTAGTCAGTTATGATCATTCAAAAGTTTTATATACTTCTATAGAAGAGCTCCTTCCTTTGGGCTTTGGGATAAAAAGATTGTAACAGTGAGCATTCTACTTTTCAATTCTGTTTTCTTTTTTAAAAAATTCTTCTCATAAAGCAACCAACTATTATTTTTCATTACAATTTTATTACTAATTTTTACAAACAATTGATTATTTATATATTTTTATTTAAAAACAAATAAAAGTTCTTAATTTGGCAGAAAACTTTAATATGATGAAGAGAAGAAATGCTGGTAGAATGTGTTAACAAAATTTAACGCAGGCCAAAAAATTAAATATTTTTGTCAAAGGGCTTCGCTTTAGTTTTATTTTACTATAATATTTAACTATTCAATATGAAGAAATTCAGAAGTTCACATTTTATTATTCTCCTCTTACTGCCCTTGCTGTTTAGCCAATGTAAATATGTAACAAAGCTCTTTAAAGGAGACGAAGATAAGGAGGAACAAAAAAAGGATGCCAAAGATTATTTAAAATTAGCCGACCGGCATTTTGAAGTAGGTAGTTATTATCGTGCCAGTCACTTTTATGCAAAAGTTTGTTCACTCAAGCCCCAAAAGACCTATCCTCAACATCGTTTAGCAGAATCATACCGTCTTTCGAGAGACTATAAAAAAGCCGAAAAAGCTTATGAAAAGTCTATGCAATTAGATAAAGGGACGTTTCGGTATCCGCTTGACGGATATAAATATGCAGATATGTTAAAGAGAAACGCTCAATATGCAAAAGCCAAGGAGCAATTTAAAAAATACTTAGAAGGCAAGGCGCTGGATGCTCTAAAACGAGCTGATTATTCTGAATATCGCGATTACAAAGAGTTAATTGAAAAGCAAATCAAAGGATGTGATTTTGCCAAGAAAAGTATGGATAACCCGGTACCGGTCAATATTAATCATTTAGGAGACGAAATCAATACTGCTTATACCGAGATGGCTCCATTACCGGTCGACAGTAATAGTTTGATCTTTGGTTCACTGCGTTCTGATACGGTAATATCAATTAGCCCGGACCAAGAAAAAAAGGCCATCAAAACCGTTTCACTTTTTAAAGGAGTCAAAAATAATGGCACTTGGCAAGTAGACACACCAGCAACGGGGCATTTGCGCCGGATAGTCAAGCCTTTTATTTTACGCGTTGTAAAAAGAACAAACGAGAGAATAAGGTAATATGCGCTATATGGCGTAGTAAAAAAGAAAATGGAAAATGGCAACCCCCTGAAAAACTGGGCCCGGATATTAACAAAGAAGACTACACAAGCACCCACCCCACCTTCGGTACTTATACCCGAGGGCAACGGACTTATACGGTACTTTATTTTGCTTCTGATCAAGAAGGCACGCGAGGAGGCATGGACATATGGTACTCTATTCAAAGTTTTCGTGATGATGATTTCAGAAGTGCCCGTAATTTAGGGCGTACCGTCAATACCGAACAAGACGAGATGACTCCTTACTTCGATATTTCTTCCAACACCCTCTATTTTAGCTCTAATGGCCATGTAGGCTTAGGGGGATTCGATATTTACAAGACAGAAGGATTCCGCCGGCGTTGGCAAGATCCTAAGAACCTGGGCCATCCCATCAACTCCAGTGTCGATGATCTTTACTACCATTTACGCAATGAAAGAGAAGGGTATTTCGTTTCCAATCGGCCGGGAGTTATTGCTTTAAAAAACGAAACCTGCTGTGATGACATATTTAGCTTCCGTTACAAAGAAATTCTTCGTTTTGCCGTAACCGGTTTTGTTTATGATAAAGCTGATACTACCCAGACCCCTCTTTCAGATGCTGTTGTCACATTATATGGACTCAACGAAATGGAAGGGGACACCGCTACAACTCAAAAATATGAAGAGATATTATTAGATACCGATTCAATCACCGGGGAAAACGATACGGCCTATTTTTTCAATTTAAAACCCGGAAAACGATATCGGTTATCCGCTGTTAAGGATAGTTATTTGGTGGGTAAACGCAGTATATCCACCATCAATCGGGATACTTCCGATACGATGCAAATTAACATCCCCATCAAAAAGATACAAAAACAAGAATCCTTTATAGTAGAAAATATTTATTATGATTTTGACAAAGCCACCCTTAAAGACGAATCAAAGCCGGGATTGGATTCTTTAATTATGTTTTTAGAAGATAATCCGCAACTTATAGTAGAAATTAGTGCTCATACGGACAGTATTGGGAGTAAGCGCTATAATCAACGGCTATCTCAAAAGCGGGCCGAAAGTGTAGTAGATTATCTTGTCAACCAAGGTATAGACACTGCTCGTCTAAAAGCAAAAGGTTATGGGGAAAGCCAGCCCATCGCTCCAAATACCAAACCGGATGGGTCTGATAACCCGAAAGGACGTGCGAAAAACCGTCGAACAGAATTCAAAATACTTGGCGAGATGGAGGATGTAAAACTGAAATATAAACAAGAGCAAGAACAACTTTACAATATTCAAGGACAATCATCTTCGCAACAATCTCCTAAACGTAAAAACAGCAGTAAAACACGGGAAAGGTAACTTGCCGTTCTAACTAACCAACCCGCATTTACTTATTTCACGCTACAAATAGGTAACCTAAGAGGAGTTAAACTTAATGAGTCTCGGCAATTAGTTAATTAGCCATTTCCGACATAAACTTTATGCGCATCAGTTGTAGCTCTCGATAACTGAAGTCATAATTAGATAAATGATTAGCCGCCACCTGTAAAGAGTCAGTAGTAGCATTGCGGAAATAATCATAAATCACACGTTGCTGTTCTTTATCCAAATAATCTTCCAAATAGTAATCAATATCTAATTTCGTCCCGGAGTTAACTATACGCTCAATTTGATCCAGTAGTTCTTGCATAGTCAAATCACGGGTATTAGCGATATCCTCGAATGGAATCTTTTTATCGATACTTTGAATAATATACACCTTGGCTCCCGATTTCTTGACGATCGATTTGACCACAAAATCGTTGGGCCGATCTATATCATTTTCTTTGACATACTGATCAATCAATTTTATAAATTTCTCGCCATATCGTTTAGCTTTACCCCTGCTTACTCCACTAATTTTAGTAAGCTCCTCTTTATTAATAGGATATTGAGTAGCCATATCTTTTAACGAACCATCTTTAAAGATGACGAAGGGGGGCAGATCTTTTTCTTTGGAAACTTCTTTTCGCAATTCCTTCAACATACTTAATAAGTTAGGATCTAAGGCGGCACTAGAAGAGGAATCCTCCCCGGCATCTACTTTCAAATTTTCATAATTATGATTATTCGCTAACTTAATCGAGTAAGGGGATTGTAAAAAGGAATGGCCCTTATCGGTTACCTTCAACAATCCGTACTGCTCAATATCTTTTTCCAATAATCCTTCCAAGAGTGCTTTTTGAATAACCGCATCCCAGAGGTGCTCATCCTCTCCAGAATTAACCTCTTCATCAATACTATCTTGTATCGGAATTTCTTTCCCCTTATCAAATACATCCAGTTCATCGTGGCCAAAGGCGGTCACACGTTGTGTAGAATTTCCAGTAACAATATCAATGAGATGTCTATTTTTAAATCTTTCATTAACTGCCAAAGCAGTCTTAAGAATAAGACCTATGTGTTTTTTTCCTTCAAACTTTTCCTTGGGGTTTAAGCAGTTATCACAATTTCCACAATCTTCATACGGATAATCTTCACCAAAATAATGTAATAAAAACTTACGCCGGCAGATCGAAGTTTTGGAGTAAGAAGCCACTTCAGTTAATAATTGAGAGCCCACTTCCCGTTCTGAAACAGGTTTATTTCTAAGAAATTTTTCTAACTTTAAAATATCTTTATAATGGTAAAAAGCTATACACTTCCCCTCTAATCCGTCCCGGCCGGCACGTCCTGTTTCTTGATAATACCCCTCCAAACTGCGGGGAATATTGTAATGGATCACAAATCGTATGTCGGGTTTATCGATTCCCATCCCAAAAGCTATAGTAGCGACAATAACATCCACTTCCTCCATCAGGAATTGATCCTGCCGTTCTGTACGCGTATCCCCATCCAAACCAGCATGATAAGCTGCCGCATTAATATTGTTGACCTGCAATACTTCAGCTAACTCTTCTGTAGTTTTACGACTCAAACAATAAATAATACCTGACTTACCAATATTCTTTTTTATAAATTTTATAATTTGTTTAGTAGTCTTGGACTTGCTGATCTTCGGTCGGACCTCATAGTACAAGTTAGCCCGGTTAAAAGAATCAATATAGATTTGAGGATCCCGCATTCTCAGGTTCTTAATAATATCAGATTGAACCTTGGGGGTTGCCGTGGCAGTAAGACTTATAATGGGGATATCATCATTGATAGCATCCAACATCTGCCGGATTCGCCGATACTCGGGCCGAAAATCATGCCCCCATTCGGAAATACAGTGCGCTTCATCAACCGCCAAAAAAGAAATATCAATTTCTTTAAAAAACTCAATATTCTCCTCTTTTCGTAAAGTTTCAGGAGCAACATACAGCAGTTTGGTTCGCTGTTCCAACATATCTTGCCGTACCTGCCGGATTTCAGTTTTATTGAGGGAAGAGTTTAAAAAATGAGCCACCGCATCTTTTTCGCAATAAGATCGCACCATATCTACTTGGTTCTTCATCAAAGCTATCAAAGGCGAAACGATAATCGCCGTTCCCCCTTTTATCATAGCAGGCAATTGATAACAAAGTGACTTCCCCCCTCCAGTGGGCATGATCACAAACGTATCCCGATCCTCCATAATACTCTGGATAATCGGTTCTTGATTCCCTTTAAAGGATTCAAACCCAAAATACTCCTGAAGGGCATTGCGCAATTTATTTTTAGTTGTACCTACTTGCATAACCCAATCACAATTTCACTCCACTTTTATTATTCTGTATTTTAATTTGTTAAAACTCCAACATAATTTAAAAAAAATTTCTACAATTCAAAGAACTCTGAGGAGATAAAAGTAGAAACAAAAGGCGATAGCAAATAAGGAATACATTTTAATAGGTGTGCATTTATTTGATTAATTTTGCTTTGTATTAATCTTGCTTTGTAACATTCACTTATTAATGAAATTTATATGGCCAAAAATTATGTAGCTATAATGGCAGGTGGGGGTGGTACCCGGTTTTGGCCTATGAGCCAAGACAAAAAGCCTAAACAGTTTTTAGATGTATTAGATACAGGGCAAACTCTTCTACAACAAACCTATCAACGGTTTAACCAATTCCTACCTAAAGAAAACATACTCATTGTTACCAATGAAAGGTATCGATCACTTACTAAAGAACAACTACCAGAAATTAATGATCAACAAATTTTAGGAGAACCCGTTCGTAAAAATACGGCTCCCTGCATCGCTTATACGGCTCATAAGATCGCTGATGCCGAGCCGGATGCCAATATGATCGTAGCTCCCTCCGATCACCTAATTACTAATGAGTCGGCTTTTAAAGAAGTAATGCAACAAGGATTGAACATCGCCGATCAAAAACAAGCCCTTCTCACTTTGGGGATACGCCCCACCCGCCCTGATACAGGTTATGGTTATATTCAGTATGTAGAAAGCGATAAAGAAAAAGAAAAATCTGCCTATAAGGTAAAAACATTTACAGAAAAGCCAACAAAAGAAATTGCCCGTAAATTTATTAAAAGCGGAGATTTCTTATGGAATTCCGGCATATTTATTTGGAACGTACAGACTATTCTAAATAGTTTCAAATCTCATCTCCCCGATATATACGATGTTTTCCAAGAAGGGAAAGAGGCCTACAATACTCCGGAAGAAAAAACCTTCATAGATGAAGCCTATACACTATGTACTAATATTTCCATCGATTACGGTATTATGGAAAAAGCCGATAACGTATATGTTATCCCAGCCAATTTCGGTTGGTCTGACTTAGGAACATGGTCTTCTTTATACGAAAACTTAGGGAAGGATTACTTAGGTAATGCAGTTATCGGAAAAAATGTGATGGTATATGATACATCAGACTGTATGGTTAATGTTCCTGAGGAAAAATTAGTAATCCTCAAGGGGCTGAAAGACTTTATCGTCGTTGAGGCCAACGATATTTTATTGATTGCCCCAAAATCAGAAGGCCAGAATATCAAACAGATCTTGGCCGATGTTAAACGATACAAAGGAGATAAGTTTTTATAAAAAAACAGATATGGCATATCCCGATTGGTTAACTTCCAAATTACCGGAAACTTCGACTACTATCTTTGCAATCATGTCAAAAAAAGCTAAAGAGGAGGATGCTCTCAATCTATCCCAAGGATTCCCGGACTACGGTTGTTCTGATAAGTTGGTCGAGCTCGTTCATCACTATATGAAAGAAGGGATGAACCAATATGCCCCATTCCAGGGTATTCTTCCCTTACGCCAAAAATTATCACAAAAAGCGGAAGCATTATACAGCGTACATTATGACCCGGAAAAGGAAATCAACATCACCTCAGGAGCTACCCAAGCCTTATTTACCGCTATTACTGCTACCGTTCAACCTGGTGATGAAGTAATATTGTTCGAACCTGCTTATGATTGCTATGAACCTGCTATTCGCGTAAACGGTGGACAACCCGTTCCCATTGAACTGAAACCTCCCCATTATAATATCAACTGGTCAAAAGTGGAGGAAAACATTAATGATAATACGCGCCTTATCATAATCAACAGTCCTCACAACCCGACAGGAACAGTGTTGGACACCTCCCAAATGCAAAAGTTAGCCCAATTAGTCAAGAATACCAATGCTCTTATCCTCAGTGATGAAGTGTATGAACATATTGTATTTGATGATAAAGAGCACCAAAGTGTGATGCGCTATCCTACTTTAGCGGAGCGCAGCTTTGCAGTTTTCTCATTTGGTAAAGTATTTCATACCACGGGCTGGAAGATCGGTTACTGTATGGCTCCGCAATCGCTAATGAAAGAATTTCGAAAAGTCCATCAATACGAAGTTTTTTGTACCAATCACCCGATGCAACATGCCTTGGCCGATTTTTTAGACGACAAAGAACAATATCTTAAGCTGAATGACTTATACCAACAAAAACGCGATTATTTTTTAGACCTTATTAAAGAATCCAAATTTGACTATGTGCCGGCGGGGGGTACATATTTTCAATCATTAAATTACAACAAAATCAGTACTGAACCCGATACAAAGTTTGCCGACTATCTATTAAAAGAAGCGGGGGTTGCTGCTATCCCATTATCTCCTTTTTACCACGACGAAGTGTATGCGCAAGTACCCGATCAATACAAGACTATGTTGCGTTTTTGCTTTGCTAAGTCCGATGAAACCCTCGAAAAAGCTGCTGATATTTTATGCAACCTTTAAAAGTCACGCCCGTACAAGCCCATTTACATTGGGAACATATTAAAAAGAACCTCCAATCTTTTGAAAAGAAGCTTGCTTCAGTTACCGATACGGATTTAGTGATTTTACCGGAGATGTTTAACACCGGTTTCAGTATGAAGGCCGATCAATTAGCGGAGCCCCCCGATGGCCCTACTACCCAGTGGATGGAAGAGCAAGCTCAAAAACGAGAGGCAGTCATAACAGGCAGTTTGATTATTCAAGAAAATAGCCACTATTACAACCGCCTTATTTGGATGCCGCCCGATGGAAATTATCAAACCTACGACAAACGCCATCTTTTTCGGTTGATGAACGAGCAAGAGGTGTATACAGCGGGGCAACAACGTCCTATATTTCAATGGAAGGGATGGTCAATATGTCCCCAAATTTGTTATGACCTACGATTCCCCGTTTGGAGTAGAAATCAACCTGGTAATAGCGCTACAGCATCGGATTTTGACATACTATTTTACAATGCTAACTGGCCCGAAAAAAGAAGTTATGCCTGGCGCCATCTTTTGAAAGCCCGCGCCATTGAAAATCAATCTTTTGTTATAGGTGTAAACAGAATAGGGAAGGACGGCCATGGTGTCTACCATTCGGGAGACAGTACTATACTCAACCCCTTAGGATACCCCTTACTTTCTTTGGCTCATCAAGCCTCCTGGCCTACCTTAACACTTTATCCCAAAACGTTGAAAGATATACGTAAAAAATTTCAGTTTTTGCGGGACGCAGATAAATTTTCTATCTTAAACGAATAATCAAAAAATAAAGTTATGCGACTTATACTCAATCTTTTACTGGTCTTTATATTATCGACTACCCTGAGTTGTTCTCAAGACAACGCTGATGTGATAATACATACCGACTATGGAGATATGAAAGTTAAGCTATACGATAAAACGCCCAAACACAAGAAAAATTTTTTAAAGTTGGCCCGGAAAGGGTTTTATGACAGCCTACTATTCCATCGCGTCATTAAAGGTTTTATGATCCAAGGCGGAGATCCGGAGTCAAAAGATGCCAAACCCGGCAAAAAATTAGGAGAAGGCGGACCCGGTTACAGAATACCTGCCGAATTTGATACATCCCTCTTTCACAAAAAAGGGGCTTTGGCAGCAGCACGTAAAGGGAACCGGGTTAACCCGGAGAAAAAATCGTCCGGCTCACAGTTTTATATCGTTCACGGTAAAACCTATACCGATCAACAATTGAATCGTATCGAGCAAAAGACAGGCCATAAAATACCGGAACATCAACGGAAAGTATATAAAAATAAAGGCGGTGCTCCTCAACTAGACCAAGAATACACCGTTTTTGGCGAAGTGATCAAGGGCATGGAGGTCATTGACAAAGTTGCTAACTTAAAAACCGACCGCAACGATCGACCCAAGAAGGATGTGAAGATGTGGATGGAGGTGGTGGAGTAGTTTTGCTTTAAAAAACTTAATAATTCACAAACTCCTCCGAACAATACTGTCTCTCCTCATTTTTAAATTGAGTCATACGGAGTTCAAGTAGTAAGTGCAACTATTTGTGAGTCCAAAAAAGGGAACGCTTCATTCAGCCTATAGTCGCTGATAAGGGAGTTAATTGGGTGCACTTGACCAAAACTATCACCGTTAAACGAAAAAAGAAGATCTCATTATTTTAGACAGAGCACCGTGAAAATAGGCTTCCATATAATTTCCTTATATTTACCCGTCTATGTGCGGTATAACGGGTTTATATGCTTTCCAGGATAAAGCGCAAGTGCATCAAGCAGCGCTAAAAAAGGCGGTCAAGTGTTTGCATCCCCGCGGCCCCGATGATCACCATACTTATTTTCATCAAAAAATTGGTCTGGGACATACAAGACTCTCCATTATCGATCCCTCTTCCCAAGGCCGACAACCCATGACCGATACCACTGGTCGGTATACTATCGTTTATAACGGGGAGATTTACAATTATCAACCTCTGCGTCAACAACTGAAACAAGACGGTGTCAAATTTCAATCCCAAACGGACACAGAAGTACTTCTCAACCTTTATAAAGTGGAAGGTACCGACTGTTTACAATCGCTAAATGGTTTTTTTGCTTTTGCTATTTATGATAAAGAGCAACAACAGTTGTTTTTAGCCCGTGACCGGTTCGGCATCAAACCTTTATACTATTACCATGATGAGGAGCATTTTTTCTTCAGTTCGGACCTGCAAGCGTTAATGCAATATCCTATCGCCCGTCAAATCGATGGTGTTTCCCTTTATCAATACCTACAACTCACCTATATTCCGGCCCCCCACAGCATTTTTGAAGACGTTTATAAATTATCACCCGGTCAACAAATCCTAATAAAAGGCAACAACGTTAAGCCTTCTATTTATTACAATCCCACTTCCTCGGTTTCTATCCCTAAAAAATACTCTCATCAAAAAGATCAGCTTAAACATCTGTTATCCGAAGCAGTTAAAAAGCGATTGATCGCTGATGTGCCCCTCGGCGCTTTCCTGAGCGGGGGTATTGATTCTTCCATTATGGTGAGTTTAGCCATTCAACACCAACCATCCCTGGATACTTTCACTATCGGCTACAAAGATGCCCCTCAATACGATGAAGTCGACTATGCGCGGGCTGTCGCCAAACAGTTTGACACAAACCATCACGAATATAAAGTGGAACGCCGGGACCTGTATGAGCATTTGGAAGATATGCTTTACAGTTTACACGAACCCTTTGCTGACTCTTCTGCCTTACCGGTTTACCTGCTCAGTAAATGGACTCGTCAACATGTAAAGGTAGCCCTTTCGGGAGATGGCGGTGATGAGCTCTTTGCCGGCTATAATAAACACCGGGCCGCTTACCTGGCCTTCAATCCTAACTGGAAAGT
>CAZIGO010000020.1:0-5911 GCA_964538595.1 uncultured Chitinophagales bacterium
TCCTACAACCTGGTGCTGGATTATGTCGAAGCCCCTTTCATGATCAACTTTCATGATAAAAAACAAATAAATTTTGGAGCTGGTATGGCGTTAGGCGTATTGGTTCGAGCAGAAGAAACCGTCCCCAACTACCATTTTCAAGAGAAATATCCTTATAATCAACTCGATTATAACCTAATTATCGGCGGCAACTATTTTGTTACTCCCCACATCGGGGTCAACATTCGCTGGGGGTACTCAATAGTGGCTATCCGACAGAACCCCCCACAATTTAATAAAAGTACTCAACTCAATCATGTTGTAACCCTCCGAGGTATTTATTATTTTAATAAATTCTTTCAGCAAGAATAATAAAGTTCAGATGTCTATGGTTCATTCGATATACCGATATATCATAATGTATTGTGGGGGAGGGCTCCTTTTATTATGCAGTTTTTCCCTTCAAAGCCAAAATATTGACGGCGGCTTAGTTGCCGGTTTTAACTTTACACAGATTGACGGTGACGCGGCCGATGGATACCATAAAATAGGTTTAAACGTAGGTCCCCGGGCTGAGATCGATTTTTCTAAAAACATAAAAGGCCAGATGGAGCTCCTTTTTACTCAAAAAGGAAGTAGCTCCGGTTTCAGCAATCAAAACAACTATTCCCAATGGCGTATTGCAATAGATTATATAGAGATACCTGTTGTTCTGGATTTTCGATTGAACCAAATAATCAATTTACAAACAGACCAAAGCTTATATTTAGGGGCTGGGCTAGCACCCAATTACTTACTCCAACTTCGTACCTATGACGGTAATGGTTTAGTAGAAAAAAATGGGAACCCCGATAACCTTAATCAATTAGAATTAGTAGCTAACCTAGAATATATGTTTAATGAACATTGGGGGGCAAACTTTCGGTTCAATTATTCGATAATAGCCATGGGCAATATTCGATATACCCTCCGACCCGACTATAATAATAGCCTAACATTACGTCTGATGTATCTTTTATAGAAGCCTCCAAGACATTACGTGGATTCACCCATAGGGACGACCTTTAATGATTCCAATATTACTTCCAGTCGTCTTATGTGTTTCCGTTTACTTTCCCCAGGGGCATAGACAAAACCATCTAAAGTTATAAGGCGGTTATTTTTCTTATCATAAATGGTATAATTAACGAACGGCCCCCCCATAAAATCATTAGCTAATCGCCATAGTCCTTTCGTTTTTACGGCAAACATCCCATTGACATTTTCCCTTTTGTAAAGGACAGGACGGACTGTATCGGTTTTCATGTAAGAATTTTTTACTTCTCCTTTAATATACTTCCCCAACACTCGATTTCGCCGACGTATGATGTGATCCATTTTAAAGGCTGCTGTATCGGTATAAGGTTTAGTATTAATAACGATATTTAAGTCCACTTTTTTTTCCATATGCCGTAACCAAAGAAAGTGGGGTTTATCCATAGCCACCTGAAACGTACGCGGAACAGGCAACTCCATAAAATAGAGTTTTCGCAACGTGTCTATAATACCCTTATCCTTAGGTTGATGAGCAATTCGATCTCGTAGTTCTTTTGTTTCAAAGGATTGTATATGCTGGATGAGCTGTTCATTATTATGTTGGAAACCTTGTTGCAAGGTTTTCACGGAACGAGCCAATAAGAATGTCACTTGTTGGGGTTTGGCCCATATCGTTTGGGCACTATAAAACCTAAATGGTTTCTCGGCCGTAGGAGCATGAAATTTTGATTGCGGTAATAAATCCTTAACATAATCCAAAGTCCGATTATAATCGGATTGATCGATACCGATAAAAACGATATTACGGTACTTCTTAAACAAATCTTTAAAACTATGGTAAGGGCGGTATTTAATATCAAAAATAGGTTCAGGTTGAGGGAGGATGGCATAAGGAGCACCAAATAGATCGTCCACTAACGCTTTAACTCCCGACTGCCAAGCTGATGAATCTGTAACAAACAATACTTGATCGATTGCACCGATTGAATTAGGATAGTAAGTGGTTGAAGCTTGGGGATCATATTTTTTCTCTTCTTGATTACTGCATCCTCCTCCTATTATCATAGTTCCCACCAATAGCCACAGTAAGGTCCTTGTCAGCAAACATTTTTTCATAAAACCATTAGCACTATTTATTACTCAAATTTATTTTCAATACCATTCCCGGTTTTAAATCACCGGTATTTTTGATATTGTTTGATTGTTTGATATCATCCGGTGATATGCCCGGATATTCTTTAGCTATATCCCACAATGTATCTCCCCAATCTACTTCATGATACACATAAGTGTTGGATAAGGGATTGAATTGCATAGCTTTATTAGGGGATTGATCAGCGGTTGTGGCTGTTTGTTCCGTCTTCTTTTCTGATGAATTTTGTTTTTGCTGTTCTTGTACTTGCTCTTCTTCTTTTTGGGCTTGACTGGGAGAATAATTTCCTACATAAAGTACCAATTTATCATTTGCTTGAATACGAGTCCCTCGTAAACCATTCCACTCAATTATTTCTCGCACCCGGCAATTATATCTATCGGCTATGGTAGACAAATTGTCTCCCCATCGCACGCGGTAGACAATACGTTCTCGCTCTTCCCCTAAAATATCTTTCATCGTCTTCTCCGCTGTTTGGTAAATCTTATCCTCTTTTTTACTGAAGGCTATCTTTTTACCACAAGGGACATTAACCTTATAAGGCAACGACATATTAGGCACAAAGCCTTCTTTAAGAGAAGGATTTAATCGTTTCAATCGTTTTTTATTGACATGGAGATATTTACTGAGGGTACGTAAGGGAGTACGTTTATATAATTTTATTTGCTCCACCTTACTGTAACTAAACGTAGGGAAGTTGGAGGGAGGAGGAGTAGGTTGTAATTTATAATCCTCATAATAATGCATAATATAATTGACAGCGATAAAAGCTGGCACATATCCCCTGGTTTCTCGGGGTAAATACTTGCGAATTTCCCAATAATCATGAGTTCCACCGGCATAACGGATAGCACGGCGTACGCGTCCCGGACCGCAATTATAAGCAGCAATCACTAGTAGCCAATCATCAAACTCCTGGTACAAATCCGTAAAATATTCCGCGGCAGCCACGGTAGCTTGGAAAGGGTCCATGCGCTCATCAACATAATAATTTGTATGTAATCCGTAGCGACGACCGGTATAATACATAAACTGCCAAAGCCCTTGGGCTCCCATCCAAGACCGAGCATCTGGGTTAAGAGCCGATTCTACCACAGACAAATGTTTGATCGAAAGAGGAATATCGTATTTCGCAAATACTTCTTCATACAATGGATAATATTTCTTTTTTAAGCCCAAAACGCGTTCAGTAAGTTCTGTGCGCTCTATAGCATAAACTTGTATCCACCGTTTCACATGTCGATTATAGGCTAAGTCTAATGAAGTAGGAAGTTGCTGTATTTTTTGGGCCAGCATAGAATCGTTCAAAAAAGCATGTTCAATTTGTTCCCATTGAGAAAAAAGGGGGTGCGAGGAATCTAAGTTTTTGTTATATACACTATCGAAGTAAAAACAGGCCAGCTTATCTAATACTTGACAGTATTGACCTGTATTGACCTCTGAAGGAGAGATAGATCTATTATTAGGAGTAAAAGCATGATAAGACAAGGTATCCGGCAACAAGGAGTGTACCGTATCAGCATTGATCGTATTGATATCGGCTTTTACTATTCCCGTTATCGACAGCAATAACAGTACAATGGTCAGATAACTTGTAAACTTTTTCATGAATATTACTTAAAAATGTGAATGATATATTTAAAAATATATGGAAAGAAAATAGCTTTATAACTCAGTATGCACGTTGGTTTTTGCCTTCTATATAATTAATATACGACTTATTTACTACTTTGTTACCTCCTGGAGTGGGATAATTCCCGGAGAAATACCAATCTCCCTGGTGATTCGGACAAGCATCATGCAAATCCTCAATAGATTGATAGATTATTTTTAACTCAGCTTGTAAGTCGTCGGGCCGAATGATCTCGGCAATTTTATCAGATATTTGCTGCGGAGTAAAGGGATCATATATTTTTTTGACCACATTGATCGCCTCTTCTTTCGGTCGGTTACATTGTTCCTTAGCTTCTTTATAAACTTGCTGTATACGATCTTCCTGTCCTGTTTCTTCCAACAAAGCTATAGCGGCTCGAAAAGCCACAAAGTTCCCAAGGCGTGCCATATCAATACCATAACAATCCGGATATCGAATTTGCGGGGCCGAAGACACTACTACTATTTTCTTAGGATCCAAACGATCCAAAATACCTAATATACTTTCTTTAAGTGTGTTACCCCGCACGATAGAATCATCAAGGACTACCAATGTGTCTTTATTGGAGCGAATAACTCCATAGGTTACATCATAGACATGGGCTACCAGATCTTTGCGATCACTGGCCTGCGTAATAAAAGTACGCATCTTTACATCTTTGACAGCTATTTTTTCCACTCGCGGCCGCACTTCCAATATGTCCTGTAAATCTTGACCGCTTACCTGTTGTTGTTCAATCTGCTGCTTTTTATATTGATTCAATTTTTCTTCAATCCCTTTTATCAATCCACTAAAAGCTACCTCAGCTGTATTCGGGATAAATGAAAATACTGTATTGGCTAAGTCCTGATCGATGGCTTCCATCACATCGGGTACCAAATTATAGCCAAGTTTTTTTCTTTCTTTATAAATATCAGCATCACTGCCCCGGGAAAAATAGATGCGTTCAAAACTACACGAACGACGCTCACGAGGAGTCTTACACTTATACTGACCAATTTTCCCATTCTTTTTTACAATTAATGCATGCCCGGGTTTTATTTCTTTAACTTTTTCATAAGAAACATTAAAAGCGGTTTGTATTGCAGGACGTTCAGAAGCTACCACCAACACCTCTTCATCCTGATAATGGTAAACCGGTCGTATACCGGCCGGGTCCCGAATCACAAAAGCATCCCCATGACCAATCATTCCCGCCATTACATATCCTCCATCAATATTTTTAACCGACTTTTGAAGTATGTGAGGTATATCTAACTCTTCTTCTATAAGACGCGAAATCTCCGTGTTGGCTTTTCCCTTTTTCTTATGATGTTCAAAAAGACGTTGATTTTCCTTATCTAAAAAATGTCCCATCTTTTCCAACATGGTAAGGGTATCGGTATCTTCTAGAGGATGCTGCCCCAATTCAAGTAAATTTTGAAACAGCTCATCAATATTGGTCAGGTTAAAATTACCGGCAAGCGCTAAATTTCGGGACAACCAATTATTTTCCCGTATAACGGGGTGACAATTTTCCAAACTGTACTTCCCATAGGTACCATATCGTAAATGCCCCATCAGTAATTCACCGATAAATTCTATATTTTCTTTCCACCATTCCATGCTATTTCTTTGTTCTACCCCCGCTTCCTGTGCTTTTTGAATGGCGGTTTGCACTTTTGAAAACACATCATCGATGGGTTGTTTCTCTACAGTACGATAGGTGCTGATATATTTTTTCCCGGGCGGCATATTAAATTTAATCGTAGCCAACCCAGCTCCATCCTGCCCCCGGTTATGCTGCTTCTCCATTAACAAGTACAGCTTGTTCAATCCATATAAAGGGGTGCCATACTTCTCCCTATAAAAAGAAAGCGGTTTGAGGAGACGAATAAGGGCTATACCACATTCATGTTGAATAAAATCACTCATGGTAATACAACTAAATAGAGCTTTCAAATATAAGCGTATTTTACCAGACCGATAATGAATTATGACATGGATTCATAATAAAAGTTAGGCTACACTTATCGCAATTAACATTTATCCCTGTTTTTGAAAAGAGCAGGTGCTTATTTATTAATCACGGGACCCCGTGGACACGAGAC
>CAZIGO010000020.1:5921-20615 GCA_964538595.1 uncultured Chitinophagales bacterium
ATTATTTTATTTAATTTTTTATTAATTTTATATATTTTGCTATGTTTAGCATGATACTATCAATACAATCAAAATGAGCATGACGGATCAAGAATTAAATAAACTCCGGATGTATATAGCTGTTCAAGAAATATGTTGGAAGCATAAAGAAGTTTGGAGTGAATTACCCGCCTTCGATCAAGCTTTTACTGATTTTCAGGAAATCCTAAAAAATATTGAACAGATGCGTCTTATTCAAAAGGGCCATACTGGACAAAATGGAGGAAATCAACAAGAGAAAGAAGAGGAAAGCATGATCAACCAAACGGTGAAAGTAGCCAGTGCTGTTTATGCCTATGCTAAAGCTAACAATAATAGTTATTTAAAGGCCAAAGTAGACTATAGCCCAAGCCAATTAAGACGTTCTTCCGATACCCTCTTGCGAGCTCGTTGTCGTAAAGTTCAACAAGAGGCTCAAAAGGTGCTTCCTGAGTTATCAGACTATGGTATTTCTCACAAAGACCTTCAAGCCTTGCAAGCCAGTATTGAAAAATTTTCCAGAATTATTAAAAGCTCCTCACCTTCTGTTTCTACACGAGCTCAAGCCAATCGTAAATTAATACGATTGTTTGAAAAAGGGGACGCACTGTTAACCGAACTGATGGATCCTTTGGTCGTCCAATTCAAGTCTCCCCACCCCTCATTCTACAAACAATATCTTGGAGCTCGAGCTATTTCTGATTTAGGAGCTCAGGGAGCCGTAGAAGAAGTCTCCGGGTCTGTACCTAATATCGATTAAGTTTTCTTCCGTTTTTTGTATTTAAAAAGGCGAATCTACTTTCTTCCTTACTTTTTCTATACCTCCTTTTTCAACCTCTTATAAAATGACGGATAAATAGTATTAATAAGGACTACTCCCAACACTGTATTGTTGTAAAAGCGTAAAAGAGTAAATTAAAGACGGGCAGGGCGTACAATATTACGGCGAACGGCAAATTTGATCAAACCGGCCACATTATTGACCCCTATTTTTTTCATAATATTTTTCCGGTGGGTCATCACAGTATATTCACTCAGGTATAACTCCTCTGCTATCTCACGACTCGCATACTCCTGTGCGATCAATTGTATAACCTCAATTTCACGCTCACTCAATTGTACCGGATCACAATTGGCACGTTTTTCTTTTCGCTCCTCTGCTAACCGGGCCGGTGTAAGAGCAAGGCGATTCAATATTTGCTGGCAAATCAAATAACCATCATATGCTGCAGCGCGCACCGCATCTTCCAATTCCTGCCGTCCACATCTCGTCAACACGTAACTATTCAATTGCAAAGCCATCAAGTTATAGAGCTGTGACCGAGAACTTTCCTCTGCAATGTACATCAAACGAGTCTGTGATTGAGCTAATCCTTTATTTACTGTTTGAATTTCTTGCTTATGCTTCAATGGAAACCCCATGATCACTACCTCTTCTTTGCAATAGGGGAGCTGACGGATCAATCGTGACTTACTGGTGATCTTATAGCTCACCTGCATATGAGGCATTTCATTCACTATAACGCTAATTGCTTCTCGCATTATTGAACGATGATCTGCTATTACAATGTGATTTCCTGCCACGATTAATGTTATTTAGACTAATTTTAAATACTGAAGCAAATGTAATTGATTCAACTTTCATAGTCCATACCCAATTTTGGGTATTTTATAGTTAATAAGAACGTGTTGAAAAAAACAATGGGCGAGCGTATGTGACTATTAGTCCCTTGCTGCTTAAAAAGAGAGATCAGACTGTTTACATTGTTGCTTCAACTGTTGTATTTTTTTTCGGATGTGTCCAAAAAACTTATGACGCTCCTTTTCTGATACCGCACTGATTAACATAGACTTACTCATTAAGTTTTGCAGATAGGCATAAGTATTCTCAAAAAATCGATCATCAGTGGTTTTCAATATATTTAAGGCATTATTAGTGATATAGGCCGTATTAGTGATTTCGGTATCTACTAATACGGCATCATCGGTTAAAATAACTTCATTATAATAAAGTTCATAGCTTCCTTCCTGTCCGGACGGGTCTTGGCCATAAATAAAATTATAACTACGTTCTGCTTCAGCTTGCATATGATCGATTAAGGCTTCCATCTTCTCACACAATAGAAGAGCTGTTTGAACGCTGTCAAACAAGCCCGATTCACAGTAAAAGGCTATCTGTTTAAGCGTACTCGAAAAAGCATTGACATACAATATATCAGTAACAGGAATTTTGGTATAATAATCCAATATTTTCCAGCGAAGGGTGGACAAATCATCGTCCAGAGCAACAATAGAAAAACGCTGGTCCTTTAGATGTTCAAATCCTAACGTCGTCTTTTGCCAAAAGAAAAATTTAAATGCTGCTACCTCAGGAACCTGAAGTGTATGAAATAAAGAAATATCGTTGGCGGCATACAATATATGGGGAGAATCACATTGGGCAATAACTTGTAAATCATCCAGTATTTGTTGTAAATAATCAGTAAAAGTGAACGTTTCAGCATTGAGGGCATTATAGTCAAAAAGGATCTGCTGGGCCTCAATGTTAAAGAGTGCATCCAATGATAAATTAAAATGATCACAGAGATGTTGAAGCTCATCAATGGTTAATCGTTTCTCTCCTCGAATACGCCGATAAGAGCTATCAACACTTATGTCGAGCAAGTCAGCTACTTCATCAACTCTACTAACGTGCTCCGGTAATTGTTTTTCAATGCTGTTAAAAAGTTGCTGTTGTATATCAACATGGGAAGTCATAAAATTAAATGTAGGAAAATTTGCAAAACTCTGACTTAACAACACCTATATCTACGCAATTTTGCCCACTACTCTCCTCCATCAAGTCTTTTATTAGTATAATTTGCGATCAATACATGATTTCCCCTACCTCTTTGGCATTTTTTGCAAATTCAAATTTAGCCCGTGTCTAAAATCCATTAACGGTGTCACTTCATTAAAGCTACTTTCGAAATAGTTGGTTTTAAAATTATTTCATCAAAACCTTGCGCTATGAAACCTTATAATCTACTGATCTCTATTCTATTATTATTCGCTCAAAATATAATGGGACAAAACCCTGACACTTCTT
Source organism: uncultured Chitinophagales bacterium (assembly GCA_964538595.1). GTDB lineage: Bacteria > Bacteroidota > Bacteroidia > Chitinophagales > CAZIGO01 > CAZIGO01. The sequence goes on from CAZIGO010000020.1 coordinate 9,028, forward strand.
CCCTGAACACTAGCCAACCTCCGTTGGCAATAATTAATATGCCTACATCCGGGGTTTCGTTAAATGCAACTTCTGCTGTCAACATACTCCGTCTTGAAGTGAATAAAACAAACAAATATAAGGTAGTGGACAAATATGATAGTAAAAATAAGTTGGAAGAGGCCGGTATAAATATTATAGAATGCCGGGGAAAGAGCTGTTTAGTAAAAGCTGGGAATCAACTTAACGCTGATTATGTACTAACCGGGCATATCGAGCGCTATAGCAATAAAATAGTAGTGCAACTTCGCCTTATTGATGTAACAGCTAATGAGGTCGAAAAAACAGAAATTACGGAATACCTAAATCAACAGAGTTATATCCCACAAATGATACAAATTTCTGTCCACCACCTGTTTGACTTAAAGGTTGATAAAGAGCTGGAAGACAAATTAGTTTATTATGATGCCACAATTAGTAGCCCCACCAAACTTATACTGAATGGTCCTCGCATAGGAGCCGCCTATGTTACCGGGGAGATGGGCAAAGTATTGCAAGCCCCTCGGAATAAAGGCGGATATGACAGTCGACCGTTTATCACCCAGTATGGTTATCAGCACGAAGTACAATACATGAATGCGGGACAATTCCAGGGGCTTTTTGAATTTATCGGTTTCGTGAGTGGCTTAGAGCAAGGGTTGTTCATCCCTACGCTATCCATTTTAAATGGTTTTCGACATAAAAAATGGGGCATAGAAATCGCATTTGGCCCCACCTTTGGAATTGCTGAAAAAGGAAAAGGTTTCTACGATAAAGAGGGAATCATCGGAGAAGAAGGGGAGTGGCATTTAAAAGAAAATTGGGAGGAGGAAGCAAAGGAACATGATTACGTAGATAGTTCGAATAAACCTCGCTCCATACCCAATGACTACTATGTTAAGTTACGCCGAGACAGTAGGTCCAACGATTATTATCCCACTTTCAGTTGGATATGGGCAGTGGGTAAGACATTTCGGTCGGGTAGCTTAAATATACCGGTCAATGCTTATGTCTCACCCAGCAATAAAGGTTGGTACGTGGGAGTAACCGTCGGGTTCAATGTAGCTCATCGAAAAGTGGGGATAGAATAAGTAACAAACTCCTTATTGTATTTGATTATCTAAATCAAAAAAGCACAAATTATGTTCCGTCAGTTACTCCATTTTCTAATGCTCTCTTTGCTGCTTTCCTCTCCGGTCTTTAAAGTACAAGCTCAACCGGACAGTACTCACGCTACCGATAAAATCTTACTTAAAAATGGTCAATATATTACCGAGGCCGACCTTTATGAAATACATAACGGCTGGGTGGTTTATAAGAAAAAAGAAGGATTGCATGATATTTTGATCGAAGATATTAAATGGATTCGTACGCCTAAATGGATTATAATTTTCAATTCAAAAGGCCAACCCGACTCACTTCACTATACTAAAAGTCGAGAAAAGCAATTACTAAAAAAGCGACCTCCATCCCCACAAGTCAACTCTTCATTATCTGAATTTCATTTAATCATAAAATCCAATCCTTTATCCTTAATTGTACCGAGGCCTCATATTACATTAGGAGGGGAATTTAGTTTGGGAAAGCGTTTCAGTTTTCAACCAATAGTAGGGTACCATTTCTCGGGGCCTATGCTTTATTTTAATGATCGCTATATCCAAGACGGATGGGTGCTCAAGTCATCCTTAAAGTACTTTCGTTCTCCCTCAACTCCCTTGGAAGGAGAGTTTATAGCCCTTCAATTCATAAAACGTAAAATAAACTTTCGGAATAATGAAGCCAATCATACCAACCTTCTTGCTCAAACTACCTATCGTTTTCACTTTTACGCCGGTCATCAATGGTTTTGGGGCAATCATTTTGTTTTTGAGTTCTTTGGAGGCGGAGGTATTAAAATAGCGAAAAGAAAAATAGCTTACCCCTCCTATAAAAATCACGAAAAAGAGGCATACCCAGATATTACAGGAGGTATCCGCCTAGGATTCCATTAAAATATTGTTTTTTTCTTCTCTTATATCTATTTGTTATGATGGCAAAACATTGTATATTGTTATCCTACAAATTTGCCATAAATCCATAACTTATGCCTCATAACACCTCTACTACTAAAAAAATACTTGCTTATGCTGGCCTCATTAGCTTGATTGCCAGTATAGCAAGCTTATTTATTATGTTATACTTAAAAATAAAAGGGGCCTTATTAGTTACTTTTATCGGTTTAATACTCGCTCAAGTTTTAGGATATAATAGTTGGGAAGAAAAGGTGGGGCGGAATTCTGCCATGCTCGGTTTTCTTTTACTTGTACTTTTAACATTAGGAGTCATTCTTTTTTATCGATTATGGGTGGAGCCTTCAGGTCCGCCTCCTTGACTACTTTGCTCACTAGTGTTGAGAAATATCATTAGCTGGTGTAACCTAAAATTATTAATTTTGATAGTAAAAGATCATGGCTTCTTACCGTCACCAGGTTCAGCAGCTCCTTGATAAGGCCGACATCACCATCAACGGTTCGGCCGACCATGATATTCAAGTACATAATGAAAAGTTTTATAAGCGAGTTCTGTCGGGGGCTTCTCTTGCCTTGGGCGAAACATATGTAGCCGGCTGGTGGGATTGTAAGCGGTTAGATAAGTTCTTCACTAAACTATTACAAGCAGAAATAAAAGAGGAAGTGTGGGCGAATTTCTGGATATTAACTAAAATTGTCTGGTCGTGGTTAACCAACTGGGGAACTATTAAGCAAGCCCATAATAGCGCCGCCTTTCACTACAACTTAAGTAACAAACTTTTCCGGAAAATGCTGGACCGTAATATGAGTTATACTTGTGCTTATTGGCGCAATGCAGATAATCTAGATGAGGCTCAAGAAGCTAAGTTAGATTTATCCTGCCGTAAACTTTATCTTGAACCCGGTATGCATGTTTTAGATATCGGATGTGGATGGGGAAATTTTGCCAAGTACGCGGCCGAAAATTACGAAGTACAGGTTACCGGCATCACCCTATCAGAAGATCAATTAGAGGGAGCTCGCCAACGCTGTAAAAACTTACCCGTAGAGATACGATTACAAGATTTCCGAGAACTTAAAAATGAAAAATATGATCGCATTGTTTCCCTGGGGATGTTTGAACACATCGGTTATAATAATTACGCTTCTTTTTTTAAAGTAGCTGATCGATGTTTAAGAGATAACGGATTATTTCTCCTCCATACGATTGGCAATGAAAAAACAACACGCGGCACTGACCCCTGGCTTAATAAATACATATTTCCCGGTAGTCATATCCCCAGCCTGAAACGTATCAGTAAAGCGTTTGAAGGACATTTTGTCATTGAAGATCTGCACAACTTCGGCACTGATTACGACAAAACATTAATGGCCTGGTATCACAATTTCCACAATCACTGGCCCGAATTAAAAGAAGATTTCGATGAACGTTTTTACCGGATGTGGAGTTACTTCCTTCAATGTTGTGCCGGCAGTTTCAGAGCCCGAAAAAACCATCTTTGGCAAATGGTATTCAGTAAAAAAATAGCCGGCGGCTATACTTCGGTCCGCTAATCTTGAATTGTACAATTTGTAATAAATCTTCCCCCTTACTGATAACCCTGTGGCAGGGCTTTGGTAGAAAGGTAAACAGGAATTATTCTTCTCCTGATGGTACAGGGATATCCATATTCCAAATATCCCAGGCATGTTCAGCTTGGCGATACAACATCTCCTCCCCGTTTTTAATTGTAGCGCCCTCTTCAGCTCCTCTTTCAAGAAAAAGCGTTTTCTTGGGATTATAGATCAAATCATACAAAAGGTGTTTTTCGCCTATGGCCTTATAAGGTAACGGGGGAGCTTTATCAGTATTTGGGCTCATCCCTACAGGGGTGGCATTAATTATAATCTGATGTTGACGAATAATCTCTTTATCAAGTTGAGTATAGACCACGTCTCCTCTTTCATGAGACCTTGACACCCAAGTATAATCAACTTCTAATTGTTCCAAGCCATATGACACAGCTCGTGCTGCCCCCCCTGTCCCTAATATCAACGCTTTTTTATGATAACTTTCCAATAACGGCCGCAAAGAATCCATAAAACCCAACACATCCGTATTATACCCTGTTGTACGCTGACCCTCATCAATTCTTATTGTATTAACGGCCCCGATCGTTTCAGCGGTCTTATCAACCATATCCAAGTACGTTATGATTTCTGTTTTATAGGGAATCGTGACATTGAGGCCTTTCAACTCTTGATATTTATTTAGCAATAGGGGGAATTCCCGTAAGCTTTTTAACGGGAAGAGATTATAATGATGATCAAACAGTCCGGCATTCTCAAACTTCCTCGTAAAATATTCTTTTGAGAAAGAGTGTTCCAGGGGATATCCTATTAGGCCAAAACGTTTCATGATTGCGGTTTTTGTTCATACTTACCTAACCATTCAATAGCATAAACGACTATAAATCCTACCAAAGCTACTATTACAGCCACCCAAAATGTCGAATCGTATGAGGGAGGCAAAATATTGACCTGTTCCAACGGCTTTTTCTCTCCATGAGGACCCGTATACCATTCTAACGTTTTTTTCCAAGGCCATATTTTGTTTAAGGATCCCACCATAAAACCTGTTAAGAAGGTGATAGTAAGAGCATGGAATTTTTTAAGTAACATGTGCAATAACTTTGCAAAACTGATCAAACCAGCGATCGTTCCTAACGTAAATATCAATAAAGGCCCCCATGTTATTCCTGACAAAATACTCGGGATGGCAGCGAAATTGCCATTAAGGCAAGCTTGCAAACAGTTTTTAACTCCTTCATTAATGCCTGTGACCAACCCTATTACATAACTGTACTTACCCATAATCACTAAAACATAGGATCCCGACACGCCAGGTAATATCATTGTAGCAATAGCGATGGCCCCAGCAAAAAACAAATACAGCATGGAGTTGGGAGTTTGGACCATAGTAATAGTTGTCACATAATAGGCTAGGCCGGCACCTATGACCAATGTTGTAATATTACCCCATGTCCACTGCGGAATGTGTTTCACAATAACCAGTGCTGAGGATAAGATCAGTCCAAAGAAAAACGCCCAGAGAGCCACAGTATGATATTCCAACAAATATTGCATCAGTTGGGCCAAAGAAAAAGTGGCTAGCATTATACCTAATAATAACACTCCTAAAAAAGGAGCATTGACTTGCTTTGCTAATAACTGCCATTGCCCTTTAAAAAACCGCTTAACCGCTAATCCGTTGAATGCTTGTAAACTTTCTACTAATTTTTCATAAATACCGGTAATAAAAGCGATAGTTCCTCCTGATACACCTGGTACCACATTAGCCGCCCCCATAAAGAAGCCTTTAAACGCTACTAACAAGTAATAGATACTATTTTTCATAATTGAGCAAAGATAAGGAAAAAGTTGTGGGTTATAGGGAAGCGTTTACGCCTTGCTAAGGACAAAACTAAACAAGAATAGTTAATCCTTTTTTACGTAGCGATCATAAAGAGACGCTATATCTTTCTTATCCCCTATGACCATAATCCGATCATTTTCTTTCAACACTTGGTCAGCACTGGGCACCATTACATCGCCATCGCGGTGAATTACTGTTATTAAAGTATTGCCAGGTAATTTGACATCTTTAATTGACAACCCAATAAATACTTCGGCCGGGGTTTGTTTTAAAAGTTTAATACCTACATAGCGTTCATGGCGCATAAACACTTCACTAAGTTCTCGCTTACTATCCGCTTTATGCCACTCTTTCAAGAACTCCTCTTCTTCTACTCGAGAAACTAATTCCGATAAAATCCGGAGGTGTTGTCCGGATTGAGATTGAGGACTTATTAAGAATACCAGCGCATCCAAGGGCTCTTCTGAATGGAGCTCTTCGCTACCCACATCCTCTAAATCTAAACGAAAACCCGGGACAGAGCGAACCAAATAAAGCTCAGACTCTTTTATATGATTGAGGCGAACTTCAATAATAGCTGTACCATGCGTCATTGATACTCCCCCAATATGCTGGCCATGCATAAAAATTTCTTTTAACTGTGATTTTTCATAAGGAGATTTTTGAGCCAAATCTTTCGCAATATCTTCGACCAATTCTTCAAAGCTAACCCGCTTTCTAAAATCTTTCACCTCCGCCCGGGCTAATAAACCTTCATAGGGGTCTTGTTCATATAATTCCCGCTCCATCATAATCTCTTTCAGCTCATGATTCAACGCATCAAAACGATATTTTCCTAAACGAGCAAACAGATGGAAGATAGCTCCTTCTCGTTCCACCTCCTGTACATACCAGAAATACCATATAAGTGAGCAAACAACTATACCCAGCGTAAATAAAAGCGATAAAATACCAATTTCTACTAATACCAAAAGCGAAGCAAAGAACCCAAATAATTGCATCCAAGGATAAAGAGGAGATTGGAAACCCGGTGTATAAGACCATATCCGGCTTTCCCTCATTACTATCACAACTAAATTAATAATAGCAAAAACTAAAAGTTGGAAGGCACTGGCTAACTTCGCTACTTCCTTCACATTTAAAAATACGATAACAGCTATCATAAAGGCTACTGTACAAATAAGCGCTACACTGGGAGTTTTAAAGCGGTTAATAGTAGCAAAGGGGAGCGGGAATATACGATCCCGGGCCATCGCCAAGGGATACCGTGAAGCTGACAAAATGCCTGCATTACCTGTTCCTACAAAACCTATGATAGCAGCTCCGGCAACAATTATAACATTGACTCCTTCCGGGAGCCAAACAAAAAACTCGCGAGCAGCCGCTACTACTGGTGTTAATGTACCTGCCAAATCACTACTATCCACAAGTATCACCATAATATATATCCCCACCAAATAAACAAAGGTGGCTACTCCCAAAGAGAGAGCCATTCCTAATGGTATATTTTTATCCGGGTTCTTTACTTCTTCAGCTACACTTGCCACTTTTGTAATACCAGCATAAGAAACAAATATCATGCCTACTGTACCAAAAAAGCCCGCTCCTCCTTTCTTAAAGAAAGAGGTAAGCTGGTGGCGATGCACTTCCAAAAAGTCAAGCGATCCAATATGGATTAAACCATAGACAATGTAATAACTTAAAATAGCCATCAAAAGGGAGATCAGAATATTTTGAATACCTGCCGACTTCTTTACACCAACATAGTTCAAGATACCAAAAACGAGTGTTAGCGCAACGGCAATAGGAACAATCTCAACATCAGCAAAAATAGTCAGGTAAGCCCCGATCCCGATAAAAGCAAATGAACTTTTAAGAATCAGGGTAAGCCAGATACTAATACCTCCGATTGTTCCCGCTAAGGGTCCTAACGCTCTGTCAATAAAATAATAGGTGCCCCCGGCCCGATACATAGCCGTTGACAATTCAGCCTTACTCAGCAAAGAGGGTATAATTAAAATACTTACGGTCAAGTAAGCTAATAGTACAGAGGGTCCTGTTTCAGCATAGGCTAAGCCCGGTAATAAGAAAAAACCAGAACTAAACATAGGAGCCGTACAGATCGCAAACACGTTAAATAATCCTAAGCTCTTTTTTAAACGCTCCTTCTTCTCCGGCATACACTAAAATTTATTATAAATTATTAAAATGTTTTTAGAAAACTATAAACAAAGATACATTGGCCATCCCCTCCCCCCTTACTAAAGAAGGGATGATCCTGAAAAATTAATTGAATATAAAAACTACTCGTTCATACAACAGTAATCATCAACTTTACTAATTCCTGTCAATAACCCAAAGATACGCATACTGCGAAATATTTTTTATTTTTTATTACGATGAGAGGATTGTTTTTTTAGTATTCAACGATTGTATTTAGAAGAGTTTAATGCATTGATTGACACAATTCCACTAATACACCATGAGTGCTTTTCGGATGTAAAAAACATACCCATTTATTGTCTGCTCCCCGTTTAGGCTTATTATTAATAACTCGAAAACCTTCCGTCTTTAAACGCTCCATCTCTTCATTAATATCATCTACTTCATAGGCAATATGGTGAATTCCTTCCCCTTTTTTTTCTATAAATTGTTGAATAGGACTATCCGCTTCTAACGCTTCCAATAATTCTATTTTGGTTTCTCCTACTTGAAAAAAGACGGTTTTTACTTTTTCCCCCGCTACTTCCTCTGTTTTATATGCAGTGCGATCGAGCAATTTTCCATATTTTTGTTGAGCATTATCAATATTTTTCACTGCAATACCGATATGTTCAATCTTATGCAACATAGTCTAATACTGGTTTAAATTTTAATGAATTCAAGTAGTATTTCTCTTAAAAATCATACGCTGGATTGTCTAACTCAAAGGTTTGTGATTCAAAGTCAGGATTTATTTGAATTTCACGAAACTTAAACGACTCCAATAAACCTTTATCATCATAAACCTCTATTGTTACGGGTATATAACGTTGCTTATCTATAAATAATTTTATCCGTTGAGCATAATCAGTGGGTATTGTAATAGTCATCCCTGGATCTAAGGACTGATTATAATATGTCAATGAAGCATTCTCTTCCAAAATTTTATATTCACTTATTTTATACTTCTCTGCTATATCCGGGATCGACTCCCCCTCTTTTACTGTATAAGAGATGTATTGATAATCCGGATTGTTATACACTATCTTGTAGCAGTCAATTCCTCCCTCTTTTACTGTTTTGTGTAAAGAAAAAACTTGATCTAAACGGTCTTTATTCTCATCAATGATATGTTTCATTAACTTGATAAAATAGTGATAACCCGCTCGCTTCAAGTGGTGGTGTTTCCCTTGCCTTAACCGATAACCTAAAGGGTCTAACCATAAAGTAATCCAAGGGAACCCGTTAGGATTAATCACTGCTTTGCCTTCAAACTCCTTTTCCTTATACATTACCTCTGCCCCACTTTCTTCCGGCAATTGCTGTAAATAAATCTTATAAGGAGTGTAACTTAGCTTAATCCGGCTTTCATTGACATGGACCTCATTGTACAATCGTTCTTCAGTAGTAAGCCGATATTGCAACGTTTGTATTGACTCAACCCCCCTTATCGTTTTCTCTAAAATCTGTGAGGGAGAGGATGACGAAGAACTAAATACGGACGATAATCTTTTACTGCTGCCTAACAGGACTACCATTAGTAGCGTTAGAATTAAATATCGAAAATAGAAATAGATCTTAAACATCACATTTTACCCTTTCTTGTCTGTTCAAATAAAGCAAAAAGGCCTCCTTGCATTAATTCATCTCTTATTTTATATGTTTTGAAAGCCCTAAAATTCCGTTAGAAACAGCATTATGCTTATTAAAAATAAAAAAAGAAACGCAAAAGCTAATTGGTATCCGGTTTTATATCCATATTATAAAACATAAAGCTCCAACGATCCGCCGCTTGTTGTATCTCTTTAGAAGTGGGAGTTCCGGCCCCATGACCCGCCTTTGTTTCTATACGAATAAGAGTGGGATTATTACATTGTTGATGAGCTTGTAGCGTAGCAGTAAATTTAAAAGAGTGGGCCGGCACGACTCTATCATCTCGATCAGCAGTAGTAACTAATGTGGCCGGATAGCAAGTGTCTTCAATATTATGTAGGGGGGAATAACTATATAAGTTCTCAAATTGAAGGGAGTCTTCACTCGAGCCATACTCCTCCGTCCAAGCCCAACCAATGGTAAATTTATGATATCGTAACATATCCATAACACCCACAGCGGGGAAGGCCACTTGACAAAAGTCGGGTTGCTGTGTCATCGTTGCCCCTATTAATAATCCCCCATTAGAACGACCATAAATTGCCAACCGCTCGGAAGAAGTAAAATTATTTTCTTTCAAATATTCACCTGCACTAACAAAATCATTGAATACATTTTGTTTTTTAAGCCGCATGCCCGCCTTGTGCCATTTTTCCCCATATTCCCCTCCCCCTCGCAAACATGCTGAAGCATATACCCCATTATTTTCCAGTAAAATAAGTCGAGATACACTGAAATTAGGGACGATACTAATATTAAACCCTCCATAACCATAGAGTAGTGTAGGGCGTTTTCCATCCTTTTTAATACCCTTTTTATGCACGATAAACAGGGGGACTTCAGTGCCATCCTTATTCTTATAAAAGACTTGTTTGGTCACATAATTGTCCGGATCAAAGTCAATATCTGGTTGTTGATAAACCATCGATTTATTTGCATTTACATTGTACTTATAAATAGTAGTGGGATAAGTAAATGAAGTAAAGGCATAAAAAACTAAAGAATCTTTTTTTGATCCGTTTATACCACGTACCGTTCCCAAGGCAGGTAATTTTAGTTGATGCAATTGATTCCCCTGCAAGTCATAAGTATAAAGACGAGAGCTGGCATCTTTCATATATTTCACTAACAGTTGATTTTGTACCCGTTCCACTGATTGTAGCACCATCTCTTTTTCCGGTAATACCGTTTCCCAATTTTTCCGCTGAGGGTGATCGGGGTCAATACTGATTACCCGATATCGGGGAGCATCGTCATTTGTTCGAAACAAAAGCCGGTCATTAATGTGACCAATTAAATTATATTCATGCTCAAAGTGATCGATGATATTCGTAAAAGTATCTCCTTGTGCCAGATTTTTAATTTTTAAGGAATTACCACTGGTGGATTTGGTTCCCCGGAGAATTAAATATTTCTCATCATCGGTAGTCTGAGCTGTAAAGTTACGAAGAGGGTGAGCCGTATCTTGATATACTAAGCGATCTGTTCGTTGAGGAGTACCCAATTGATGATAGTACACTTTATGATACCTGTTCTTTTTGGACAATTTTTCTCCTTTCGGGGGGGCAGGATAGCGACTATAATAAAACCCTTTTTTAAACCAGGCGATGCCGGAAAATTTTATCCACTGTAAGGTATCTCTTAAATCTCTATTTTTATTGATATGACGTACACGAATTTCTTCCCAATCCGATCCCCCTTTCGAAACACTATAAGCCATATAAGCACCTGACGAATCAGCTTCAACATTTTTCAAAGCTATAGTCCCGGACTGAGAAAACTTGTTAGGATTCAAAAACGTATCCGGCTGTCCCTCTAACGTATCCAAAGTATATAATACACTTTGATCCTGTAATCCTGTATTTTTAAAGAAGAAATATTGGTCATCAACCCTGAATGGGGGACGATACTTGGGATAATTCCAGACCTCATTTAAACGCTGGTTAATTTCAGATCGGAAGGGTATACTGTCCAAATAAGAAAAAGTGAGTTCATTTTGTTTTTTTACCCATTTTGCTACAGCTGGCGATTCAAGATCTTCCATCCATCGATAGGGAGCTGGTACCGCTGTCCCAAAATAATGATCTACCGTATCAACTTTCTTGGCTTGCGGATAACGGGAGGGGGCAATTTGGCTATCATATTCGATCTTCTGTTCTGAACAACCCAACAGAACCCCAACAACTATTAACATTAATGATATAAGACGGTGCATAAGAGCTATATTTTAGTAAACAGGACAGTTAATTGTTTAAAGTAATAAATTATCACTATATCACTTTATTCTACAT
>CAZIGO010000021.1:0-3015 GCA_964538595.1 uncultured Chitinophagales bacterium
TAAATCACGATAACATCATCCCCTGTTTCCGGTAACTTATGATGATGGTTTAATATATATACGTTGTATTGACGCTGCAGGAGTTCAGTGGGTAATTCTTGGAAAATCTTTTGCAAAAAAGGCAATTCACAAAAAGTAGTATCACCCAAAAAATGAACGTGATCCAACTGTTTAAAGTAACGATAAGCATCCGGAAAAGCGCGCATAAAAAACTACCATTAATCGCTAATCACTGCTATTCAGCAGGTTATCGATGATAGTCTGGTAAATGGAAAGGCCAAAAGGAATCAGGTCATCGGGAAAGTCGTAATGGGAATTATGTAATTGAGGTTGTTCTTCACCGGAACCTAACCCGAACAGTACTCCTTCATATTTTTCTGTAAAATGGCCAAAATCTTCAGACCAACGGAACGGTTCTTGTAATTCATACTGGTCATATCCCAGTTGACTTGCCACTTGCCGCACTACCTCTACACATTTATCATCATTTTTTGTCGGTGGAAATTCTTCGCGATAAGATATATCCAGCTCAAGGTCTTGTTGCTCTGCTTGTTCTTTAACGATCTGTTCTGCATTATCTGTTAACACCTCCATATCAGCATTCCGATAGGAACGTAAGGTGGCCATCACTTCCCCTACCCCGGGTGTGGTACCAAAAGCAATTTCACCCAACCGGGCATGGATAACAGTAGCTAATGTAAAATCAGAAAAATTATGTTGTTTCGGGAGTGCTGTGATTTGCTGAATAATATGTGATATAGCTAAAGCAGGGCTATTCCCATTCTCCGGTTCGGCAGCATGAGAAGTTTCGCCCACCAGTTTATTGATCATTCCTTTTGATGCGGAAGCAAAATGTTCATTTCGAAGTACCACTTGTCCTAATGGGAAGCCCGGCAAGTTGTGTATGGCAAACATATAATCGGGAGCGAATTGTTGAAAAGCATCACTTTCAATTATTTGCTCCGCCCCTTCCCCACTTTCTTCAGCAGGCTGAAACATTATGATCACCCGTCCCCGCTGAGGGCGAATCTTTTGCAACCAGGGAGCTAAGCCGGCTACCATGGTCATATGCCCATCGTGTCCACACTTATGCCCCGTTTGTTTATTTTTAGATAAATAAGGTAAGTCATTACGTTCCGGGATGGGTAATGCATCTAATTCCGCCCGAAAAACGAGCGTGGGCCCTTCTTTTTGACCATCGAAAACAGCTAAAACGCCATACCCTCCTACTTCCGTATGGATCTGGTCGGGTTCATACTGCTGCATAAAATCGTAAATAACCTGTGCTGTCTGCTCTTCCTTATTAGAAACTTCGGCCTCTTGATGCAATAAATGGCGCAGTTCAATAAGGGGATCTATGTCCGGTAGTTCAGGAGTCATAATAAAGATTAAATTAACTAGTGTATTCGGCGTTAATACGCACATATTCATAGGAAAAGTCAGTTCCCCATCCGGTAGCTTCCGCATCACCGGCATTCAAGTCGATAATAATATGAATATGCGAAGCCCGCAACATCTGCTTAACCTGAGTAAGGCTTTGATCAGTGGGTTGACCATCCTGAACCAATTGTACAGCTTTGCTGGCCCCACCGATATGTAAGCTCACTTTTTCGGGGTCAAATTCGACGCCCGATCGGCCTGCTGCCGCTAAAATGCGCCCCCAGTTCGGATCCCGCCCATAGAGGGCCGTCTTGACCAACGAGGAATCCGAAACTGTACGCACGATCTGGCGAGCTTTGTTTTCTGTAGGAGCATTGATCACTTTATATTCTACCAGTTTTGTGGCTCCCTCGCCATCGGAAACGATCAATTGGGCCAAATGTAAACACATCTCTTCCAGCTTCTCTTTAAACTTTTGATAATCTTTACTCTGCGGACTAGTGATCTTTTCATTACCGGCCATGCCATTACATAAGATGGAGGCCATATCATTGGTGGAAGTGTCACCATCCACCGTTATCATATTAAATGTTTTATCGACTGCATTTTTCAGGGCACTATCCAACAATTTTTTGCTGATATTGATATCACAAACGATAAAGGCTAACATAGTGCCCATATCCGGATGAATCATACCCGAACCTTTCGCTACTCCAGCCATACTAACTTTCTGTCCGCCCACTTTAAATGACAAGAAACCTTCTTTTGGAAACGTATCGGTCGTTAATATAGCATTCGCTACCAATGAACCGGCTATCGAGCGACCCGACAACTTTTTAATATTCTTTTTAATGCCCTTTACCACTTTTTCCGTAGGAAAACGACGCCCGATAACGCCCGTGGAAGCGATTAAGATACGTTCCTTTTTCAAATCCAAGGCATCGGCAGCTGTCGTGACCATAGCTTCTGCTCCTTGCCGGCCTTGTTGTCCTGTACAAGCGTTAGCATTCCCGGCATTGATAACAAACAATTGTTTTTTTCCCTTCTTAGCCAACTCCCGGCTCACTTTGACCGGTTCAGCAGCTACCAGGTTCTGCGTAAATACTGCCGCCGTCTCGCCGGGCACTTCAGAGTAGATTAAACCCAGGTCACGACGCTTCGATTTGATTCCTATATGAGCGCCCCAACATTGAATTCCTTTAACATCAGTAATGGTATCAAACATCTTATTTGGCATAAATGATCATTTAAATTTTAAGGTTGCAAAGGTGGTACCGTCAAGCCTTCTTGTTCAGGCAGGTCAAAAACAATATTCATATTTTGTAGTGCTTGGCCGGCTGCTCCTTTTACCAGATTATCAATACAAGAAACAGCCAGCACTTTTTGTGTACGATCATCATAAGTTACAAACACATTACAATAATTAGATCCTCGTACATCCTGGAGTGCCGGGGGATCCTCCACTACCCGCACAAACCGTTCGTCCTCATAATATTCATGTAAAGCTTCTTGTAACTGAGCTTCACCCACTCCTGCTTGTGGCTTGGCATAAATAGTGGACAATATACCCCGGTTGACGGGCAATAAGTGAGGAGTGAAAAGCAGAGATGGTAGCTGCCCGGTATGCCGTTCTAA
>CAZIGO010000021.1:3025-20448 GCA_964538595.1 uncultured Chitinophagales bacterium
GCATTTCCGGTGTATGACGATGTTGTTTTAAACCATAGGCCGAAAAATTATCATTGAGATTAGGAAAGTGCGTCTTTTGTTTTGCTTTGGCCCCCGCCCCAGTCACTCCTGATTTGGCATCAGCCACAATTCCTGCCGGTTGAATAAGTTCTTTTGCCAATAAAGGAGCTAAGGGCAAAATAACCGAAGTGGGATAGCAACCGGGATTAGCGATAAGATCGGCTTGCCTAATTTCCGACCTAAAAAGTTCTGGCAAACCGAATACGGCCTTCTCAAATCCTTGCGGATATACATGTTTTTCTGGATACCATTGATTATACGACTGCGCTGACTTTAAGCGGAAGTCGCCAGAAAGGTCAATGATAATAAAATCTTGCTCCTCATACTCTTTGACAAAATCCATAGACACGCCATGGGGCAATCCCAGGAAAACCACATCTACTTCCGTCTCTTTCAAAGCAGACATCGGTTGTAAAGATTGATCGGCAATCTCTACAAACTGGGGATGCACTGAAGAGAAAGATTGACCGGCACGACTTTCAGAAGTAATTATCTCAAGGGAGGGATGTGAATGGTTTTGTAACAAATAAACCAATTCAGAACCGGTATAACCCGTGGCTCCAACAATACCGATTTTTATAGCTGCCATATAGTATTACACTACTTTATTTTACTTCTTGAATAGCTTCTTTCAATGTATCCACCACAACATCCAAATCATCATTACTTATATTCAAGGGAGGAACAAGACGAATAACGGTGTTGGCAGCACAATTGCTGATCACTCCCTTACTCAACATCTCTTGCACCACTTCTTGTCCTTCAAATTCCAGCTCTACACCAATCATCAATCCCTTTCCCCGTACTTCTTTTATAGCAGTTTCATTTTGAGCTAACTCTTCCAGGTTTTCCCTCAGGCGATCACCTTTGTCGGCGGCTTGTTGGGTCAAATTTTCTTCATCAATTACGTTAATAGTAGCCAATGCAGCAGCTGTCACTAAGGGATTTCCGCCAAAGGTAGTACCATGCTCCCCATAATCGATAGTTTCGGCAATCTTCTCTTTCATTAGAAAGCAACCGATAGGTGTTCCCCCACCTAATGCTTTTGCCAATGTGATCATATCGGGTTGGATTCCATAATCCTCAAATGCAAACATATGTCCGGTCCGCCCCATACCACATTGTATCTCATCCAGGATGAGTGTCACCCCTTTATCATCACATAGCTTACGCACATTTTGCAAATATTCTTTTTCCGCCACTTGTATTCCGCCTTCTCCTTGTATCGGTTCAATAATAACAGCAGCGGTTTGCTTGTCAATAGCTTGTTCCAAACTTTTTATATCATTACGGGGAACTAAGGAAAAGCCTTCTGGCATCGGGCCAAAACCCTTTTGATATTTTTCTTTACCGGCCGCAACAGTGGCAATAGTTCGGCCATGGAAACATCCCTCAAGAGCAATAATCTTCCCTCCCCGATCATGCGTATGCGCATACTTACGGGCCAATTTGAAAGCGCCCTCAACGGCTTCCGCTCCACTATTCGTAAAGAATATACGATCCAATCCACTGCGCTCCGTCAACGTTTCAGCCAAGCGAACCTGGGGTTCGCTGGCAAAGAAATTAGAAACATGCATTAATGTTTCTGCCTGTTTTTTAACGGCTTCTACCACACGGGAATGGCAATGTCCTACACTATTTACTGCTATACCGGCCAGGGCATCTATATATTCATTACCTTCCTCGTCCCAAGCCCGGGCCCCTCGCCCCTTTTTTAAAACAATAGGATACCGTTTATAAACTTGTAAATGATGCTTATTATCGATCGACAATAATTCTTCTGAGGTAGTTGCTGGCGCCATTCGTTAAATTAGTTTTATCAATGCTTAAGTTATAAAATTCTAAATGACCTTTGAAAGTTTGCTTTGTAAAATTGATTCAAGCACCCAACAGATGATTATCCGGGTTAGGACTTATACAGTTGCGTTCCGGCACTTTTTTCCGTTAACAAGGCTTGTAATATAACATGTTTTTTGGTGCCATTAATAATATGAGCCGTCGACACCCCCTTTTCAAGGGCAATTAAACAGGACTCTACTTTCGGGATCATACCCCCCTGAATAAACCCTCCTTTATTCTCACGCGCTTCTTTGATAGAAAGACGTTTTATCAAGGTCTGCGGATCATCCGGGTCTTTCATCAACCCATCTACATCAGTCAGTGCTACATGTTTAGCTGCCTGTAAGGCCCCGGCCATATGACCGGCGAACATATCGGCGTTGATATTGTAATCCTTATGATCGACGCCACTTCCTATGGGAGCAATAACCGGTATATAGCCCCCCTCGATAAGCGTGTGCACCAAGGAAGGATTAACATTGTTAACATCCCCCACGTGTCCCAGGGAAACCTCGCGATCCTCTTCTTCAATATAATGCTTCCGCTGTACGGCTTCAACCATACGTCCATCTTTACCGGATATTCCAACCCCCTTATAGCCGAAGGCATTGATCAAGTTTACAATCATTCCATTCACTTGGCCTTTTAAGGCCATCTCCACATACTTAATGGATTCACTGTCCGTCTTACGATGTCCTTCTACAAACTCGGAAGTAATGTCAGCCTGTTCCAAAAGGGACTTGATATAAGGGCCACCGCCATGAACTATAACAGGAATAGCTCCCATTTTTTTAAGTATACAGACATCTTTGACCACGGACTGTCGTAGTTCCTCTTTTAACATGGCATTACCGCCATATTTGAGCAGTACGATCTCTCCTTTAATTTGGTTAAACGCCTGTTGTTCTACATCAATATTGACCTGTCCACTTAAGCGCTCACTTGTACGCGGATCAGAGGGAGGATGCGCCATTACTTTAGTTTTTTATCTACATACGGCGAATTCATTAATTGTACCGTACCAATATAATCAATATCCCAAGTTATATAATCACCGATTTGGTAATTATTAGGATTGTCATGTAAGTTGACGACCATCATATCTGAGCTGGCTCCAATAATATCGAGGGTATCATCGATGGGAGTCAAAAACTGTGGGCTAACATCGATCTGCCCGACATCCATGATTGCCCGGTACGAGCTTTTCCCTTTAAGATCCTCGTCGAACTCTTTTTCCTCCCCCATCACATTCATTCCCAACTCGCCCCAAGGAACCAAGGGTTTCTTTTTCAGCTCTATGATACTCCCGTGAAGTCGAATCGAATTTTGTTTCATCCCTTCAATGGGCTCGCCCGTAATAAGGTTGTTCCCAAAATACAGCGTTTCTCCTACCCGGAAATGCGTAATCCCTTCCGGGATCTGATCTTCAAAAAAGAGGGGAATCATGACCGAGGAGCCGCCTGATACTACTGGCAGCTCGATATCCAATTCCTTTTCAAGCCGATCGCGGTGGTCAATAAGTTCTTGTAACTTCTCTTTTGTCGGTAAAACGCCGTGCAAACAATTGAGGCTCACTCCTAATCCCGTGATATTAATACCGGACAGTTGGCGACCTTCTTTTACAAAATCCACAAGATCGTCCGGCATAACTCCTTCCCGCAAATCACCTAATTCCACCATTACTATTACCTCATGTTGTTTATCTTGTTTTAACGCTTCACGAGAGAGTGCTTTAAGCGTCGGTAACTCTGTATTTAAGCTCAAATCTGCATAACGGACCGTATCCGGGATGCGATCCGGCGGGGGTATTTTAATTAACCCGGTCTTTATACCAGGAAACTGATTTTTTATGGCTTTAAGATTATGAAGCCGGGCATCGTGGAAAGTTTGAAACCCCAGATCTTTTACCTGTTCCAAATAAATGTCATTACCACATAACATCTTCGTGACCACATCCCACTGGATATTGTGTTCCTGAAAAATCTCATCTAAAAACTGATGATTGTGTTGCAATTTATCCGTATCGAATGTAAGATAAGCCACTGTTACCGTATTTAAGAAGTTAAATTTTCAGAGAGTAAACAGGGAAAAAGTAAGGGGACTTTCATTAAATCACCTTTGTAAGATAAGCCCCCTCAGGGTTCGCGACAGATGCCTTCGAATACTTTTCCTGTTAGTTTTAATCTTTATGATAACGATACTCCAAATAATCGTTCACCATACCCACTGACTCATAGGCATAACATGCCGGATTGTCGGGTTCTACGTGTAAGGCGATGTCGCCTTCCGCCTCATCAAAAGTTTTTCGTAAAAGCTTTTTACCCAATCCTTCTCCTCGATTATCGCGATGAACAGCAATATAGACCAGAATATTGGGAGGAATATAATCTTCCATAGCCGTGGTATTGATAGCCACAGCGCCTACGATTTTATCATCTTCCGAGGCTACTGTAATAAATCCTCCTTTATTTTTTTCCTGGCTCATCGCATAGTTCAAACATTTCATAATATGCTCCCGCGGATCACCGAATTCTTCTAAATGCTCGTACAAAAAATCACAAATTTCATCCATTGAGAAATCTCCTTCCTCACCGGGATGAATAAACTCAATATCCATAATACATAATATTTAAAGGGTTAAACAATACGTTAAACACGCTCATTGGTCATCAATGAGAGTCCGACAAATATAATGATTGCTATGCCAATTCCGAAAATATTAGGGTCAAGTTTGGCCGGCAACATAAAGTAATAACTCCATTGACTCAAATCTATTAGCTGTAGTGCATCGATCTTCTCAACAATTTGAAAGCGGTGCATATTTTGCCAATCAAACTCCTTTAGCTGAGGAAAGTATTTCTGTAACTGATTAATGCGTTCTAACATCTGGGATTTATCCAACGTACGCTCGATACCAATTTTGTGCCATGAGAGGAAAGCGGAAACGAAACCACCGCCAATCATTGCCCAAAATGCTCCAATGGACGTCCCTTTTTTCCAAAAGAGAGCTCCCACCAAGGGTATTAATAACCCGGATACCAAGAACCCATAGGAATAGAGCATCAAGCTCAGCACATTTTCCATAAACAAGGCCAAAAAGAGGGCACTGGTTCCGATTAAAAGCGTAATACCTTGTGATATGTAAATAAAATTCTTTTGACCATAATGAAGTCCTGTATACTTGACAACGATATCTGACAACACATTTCCGGAGGAGACTACCACGCAGCTATCTGCTGTAGACATAATGGCGGAAAAATAGGCCGCTAACAATAATCCTAATAAACCCACCGGAAAAGCAGTACGTATCAGGAGCGGTAATCCCATCTCTACATCCATACTGGCAATATCGGGATATCCGAGGTGCGCAAACATGCCTTGAGCAGCGGCTACATGAGCCAATAACCCCAACCCAACTCCCATTACAGCCATAAAAGGCCACTCCAGAATACCAGCAATAAACCATGCCCGCCGTGCTTCTTTGGTGTCGCGGCAGGCATAAATCCGTTGATATAAAGTCATGGCAATGAACCAGATGGGAACGATCTTGACCATCCAATTGACGAAGGTTTGCCAAGTGACGTTGGAAAGCGTTAAAAACCCGGAGGGAGTATGTTTTACAATTGCTTCCCAGCCTCCTACGTAATGGTAGCCGATAGGCATCCCGATAAATATGAGGCCGGACAACAATATAATCCACTGGATAACATCCGTATAAATAACTGCTTTTATTCCTCCCATGGCGGTATAAAATATAATTATAGTACCAATAACCAAGAGAGCTATATTTTGGTTGTCCAACACTTCAAAAGAAGCCGTAGTTAATTTTGCTCCAGCTAACATCTGCGAGCTGGTAAACCCCGCATAACCGATTGCTGAAATTAAAGCTGCTACGAGGGCCACTTTTGAGCTATAATAATATCCAAAAACATCGGGGAGGGTGTAAAATTTTTCAACTTGAGAGAGGCGTTTAATTTTAGGAATAAGAACAACAGCACTCAGCCACGCTCCCAGCAACCCGGAGAATAACATCCAAGAACCCGACAGACCGATCATAAATCCCAATCCTCCCAACCCAATCGAAAAACCACCCCCTACATCTGTAGCCACCGTAGAAAACCCTACTTGAAAACTTCCCATTCCCCGGCCGCCTACATAATAATCCTCTTCATCTACGTTGGTTCGCAAAAAATAATATCCTATCCCCAGGACGCCCAAAAAATAAGCGACCATAATCACAACATCAATCCAATGCATAGTGGTTGACGTTTTTTATTGGTAAGAACCCAAAAGTAAAAAACGAACGTCCGCCGTAATATTATAAGACGAAATACAGGAGGATAAAATAAAGAAAAAAATAAAATGATTAAAAGAAAAGTAATTAATTGACCTTATCAACGATCTTTTTAAAATCCTTAGGATGATTAACAGCTAAATCGGCTAACATCTTACGATTCAACTGAATATTACTTTTTTTCAGCTGACCGATAAATTTAGAGTACGACAAGCCGTATTGGCGGGCTGCTGCATTGATTCGCTGGATCCACAATTTACGGAAGTTTCTCTTTTTCTGTCTCCGATCTCGGTAAGCATATTGTAATGCTTTCTCTACAGTAGGGCGAGCTACTTTATAAACATTTTTCCGTTTACTATAATTGCCCTTAGCCTGCTTAAATATCTTTTTTCTTTTTCGTTTACGGGCCTTCGTATTTTTCGCTCGTGGCATAATTCCGCTACTTTATGAGATTAAAAAACAAGTGAGTATAATAATTATTAATCTATTTATTGAGTAACTTTTTGATATGCTTCCGTTGAGCTTTGTCAACGCGAGCATATTTTGATAAACGGCGCTTCCTGTTTTTGCTCTTTTTCTGAAGCAGGTGATTTTTACCTTGTTTTTTCCGGCGTATCTTACCACTGCCGCTTATCTTAAAGCGTTTCTTTGCACTGGAGTTAGACTTTCCTTTCTTAGCCATAATAATGATTTTCACTGATTAATTGCGTTTGCAAAGATACAATAAATTCCTCGCATATTCAACCTACTCGGTGCTTAATTCTTTTTCTGAGAAATAGGAGTTATAGTAACAAGCATCCGGCGCCCCTCCATTTTGGGTTCATTTTCCAACTTGCCATAATCCTCCAATTCTTTAGCAAAACTATACAACATTTCTCTACCTTGATCTTTAAATACGATAGCACGACCCTTAAACTGCACATAAGCTTTGACTTTGGCCCCATTTGACAAAAACTTTTTAGCATGTTCTGTTTTAAAATTAAAATCATGCTCTTCGGTATGGGGGGTAAATCGTATTTCTTTGATCTCCGTTTTGGCCGCCTTTTTCTTACTCTTCTTTTTCTTCTTCTTTTTCTTGTAAATAAACTTGTTATAGTCCATTATTTTACAAACGGGAGGCTTAGCCTTTGGAGCCACCTCTACTAAATCCAAGTCACGCTTTTTCGCCATTTTAAGAGCGCGTGTCTTGGAAACTATTCTATTGCCAATATCATCGCCGACTACCCGGACTTTTTTTGAACGAATTTCACGATTTTTCCGGTAATATAGTCCTTGTTTTTTTAGTTGTCGTTTTTTTCGCCGTCGACTTCGTCTTCCCAAATTACATTAGATTTTAAATGACAAAATGTTCAAAGTTAAAATTAATAATACATTAACAATTAAATTCCTTTACTGTCTTCAAACCGTTGTTCAAAAAATGTTAAAAATTCCGCTACTGACTTTGTACCAATATCACCTTCTTGGTGAATACGAATTGATACGGTATCATTTTCTTCTTCCTGTGGACCGACGATCAACATCATCGGTATTTTTTGCACTTCCGCATCGCGTATTTTCTTACTCACTTTCTCTGTTCGGTTATCCAACTCAGTACGAATATCCGCATTTTTTAGTTTCTTTACAACTTTCTCCCCGTATTCTCGACTCTTATCACTTATGGGTAATACGATGACCTGTGTCGGTGCTAACCAAACCGGGAAATTACCGGCATAGTGTTCAATCAAAAATCCGATAAAACGTTCATGTGTTCCCAAAGGGGCTCGATGGATGCAAATCGGCATTTGTGATTCGTTATCCTCATTGATATAGGCCAAATCAAAACGGCGGGGCTGGAAAAAATCCACTTGGTTAGTTGCCAATGTAAACTCTTTGCCGATAGCACTCCAAACCTGTACATCGATTTTAGGACCATAGAAAGCGGCTTCATCAGCCACCTCCTTATAGGGTATTGATGAACTTTTGAGCACATCGCGAACCATATCTTCAGTTTGCTGCCACAATTCGGGTTCATTGACATATTTATCCCCTAACTTATCCGGGTTATGAGTAGAGAAGCGCATCTCATATTTATCGATATCAAAAATGGTGAAGTACTTCTGGTACAATTTATTCACGGCTTGAAATTCTTGAGCAAATTGTTCCGGTGTGCAATAAATATGGGCATCATTCATTTGCAAAGACCGAACCCGCATCAATCCAAATAATTCGCCCGATTGCTCATATCGATAACAGGTACCGTATTCTGCTAAACGGATCGGTAAATCACGATAACTCCTTGTTGTATGCTTATATATTTTGTGATGGTGCGGGCAATTCATGGCTTTCAGATAATAATCTTCCCCATCAAACTCCATAGGGGGAAACATATCATCCTCGTAATAGGGCAAGTGCCCACTGGTTTCATATAAGGAAGATTTGGCAATATGTGGAGTGCGCACCCTACGATAACCGGCTTTACGCTCCATCTCCTTAGCCAGCTTTTCTATTTCTTCAATAAGAATAGCTCCGTTAGGTAACCATAACGGTAATCCGGGCCCCACTTCATCGTCAAACGTAAACAAGTCCAACTGCTTGCCCAACTTCCGGTGATCGCGTTGTCGAGCTTTTTCTAAAAAATCCAGATACTTCTTTAGTTGTTTCTGCTTCGGGAATGTAATACCGTAAATGCGCGTTAACTGCTTATTTTCTTCATCACCTTTCCAATATGCCCCTGCCAAGCTCAATAGCTTTACTGCTTTAATTTTTCCTGTATGAGGAATATGGGGGCCGCGACATAGATCGGTGAACTCACCCTGTTCATAAAAGGTGATTTCCCCATCTTCTAATTCTTCTAATAACTCTAATTTATAAGGGTCCCCTTTTTCTTTGAAATACTTTTTGGCTTCCTCTTTACTTACTTCCTCCCGTTTATAGGTGTTTTTTTGTTGGGCCAACTCCTGCATCTTATCTTCCACCTTCTTCAAGTCCTCTTTACTAATTTCATAATCGCCTAAGTCTACATCATAATAAAACCCTTGATCAATAGGAGGACCTACCCCAAACTTTACACCAGGATACAGAGCTTCCAGTGCTTCGGCCATCAGGTGAGCTGAAGAATGCCAAAACGCCATCTTGCCTCCTTCATCTTCAAACTTCAATAATTTAACAGTAGCATCTTTAGTGATGGGACGTGTCGCATCCCATACTTCACCATCCACATCAACCGCTAGCACTTCACGGGCTAAGCTTTTGCTAATTTCTTCTGCAATGTCCAGGCCCGTCACTCCTTTGGGGAACTCTTTGGTAGAACCATCGGGTAAGGTAATATTGATTTTTTCTTTTACTTCAGGCATATATTATTGGTTTAATCGATCAAGGCCTTTTGACGCCAATTCAAAATTCTCATTTAATTTAAGGGCCTGCTTGTAATCTTGTTTGGCTTCCTTAGCACGGCCCATTTTTTCAGCACAAAGACCTCGCATATAAAAGGCCTTCGTAAAATAAGGGGAAACTTCGATAGCCATATCAAAATGACGATAAGCTTTTTTTAAGGAATCTTCCAAAAAGTAAAGATGCCCTAGGTTATAAAAAGCATTTTCATAATCAGAATCCAATTTAATAATTTTTTGATAAAGGGCTTTGGCTTTTTTGAATTTATTACGGTCTTGGTAGTACATAGCCTTTGCATAATAAGGAGTTGGCTTGCTACTGTCTACTTCAATAGCATTATTGAAATATTCGACCGCTATGGGCTTATTTAATTGGTTATTCAGCAATCCCAGTTGCATATAGGCATCGAAGTAATTGGGATCTTGTTCAACTGCGGTTTGAAAATTAGACAAAGCCCGCGTTGTATCTCCTGTTTCTTTATAGACCACCCCTTTTAAAAAATACGCTTTAGCATTGTGGACCTCCTGCTTCAATACGTTATTTACCCGGTTGATCACTTTTTGATAGTTTTTCAAGTAATGATGAATCTTAGCAATAGAGAGCTGTATGTCAGTTTCTTCAGGAGCAATCTTATGCGCTCTTTTATATACGCCCAACGCTTTTTTCAAGGCATTGTTATCTACATACAACTTGCCCAGTTTTTTCAGATATTTTACGTTTGCAGAATCCAATGCTGCCGCCTTTTTAATATCGCGAATAGCAAGATCAGTTTTTCTAACGGCTTCCAATGCTCGACCACGACGAAAATACAAAGTGGGATCATTGGGGTTTTGCTCAATTTCTTTGGATAATTTATCGATGAGCGCATGTTTATCTTTTATCTGATCCAGTGGTTTACGCTTATTTTTTTTACTATCCGTACATTGGACAAGTACGCCGGCAAGCGCTATCATTAACCATATTCCAACCTGTCGGGAAAGTGAATAAACCATTACTCCTTTTTTACAACAATACTATTTTGGGTGAAAATCGTTCAATAAATAACCGCCTAATTTTAGCTTACAGGGGAACCTTTAAACTTTGAAATATCCAGGTTCACTAACAAGGCAATATTCATAAAATAAAAACTCCCGATCTTAAATGATTCAATTAAATCGCTCAAACAAATCTGGACATATATAATAACCATTGAAACCAGTAAAGCGGCCACTAAGTGGCGAGTGTACCGCTCGGTAGTCCGGCGGTAAAGTTGGGTTCCATAGTAAAAGATACCCAACGTGAGCCCCAAAAATATAAGTAAACCTACGAAACCTTGTTCAATAACGGTCATTAAAAAATAATTATGCACTCCAGATTTTTGCGGGTTTTCACTTACATAAGTTGTAAAGGCTGTTACAGTATAATGTTTATAATGGTAATAAAAATTACTGGGACCGAACCCGGTAATCGGATTGACCGTACTCATCCGTACTCCCCCGATCCACCGAAAAAAACGTTCGGCCGTAGAAACATCATTAATATTTATTGTCGCCTGTAGATGATCAGAAATATTAGCATGGTAAACCGCTTTTTTATACTCTGGGGCATACTGCAAGTAATTGTTGTCATTAATAAAGTGAAACCCCAACAATAACACTATTGCTACTGCACTGCCGATCAACCAACTCACAAATTTCTTCCGCAATGCCCAATAAAATATAACCCCACAAAGGAGAGCCAACCAAGCTCCACGAGCATAAGAATAGATGATAGCGACAAACAAGAGTATCCGCGCCCCCCATAGGAAATAATAAGGCAATGTATTTTTACGATACCAATAAGTAGCAATCCATACAAAAGGATAAAAGAGTGATATGATCGCAGCAAAATTGACATGGTTTCGATAAAAAGGTTGGACAGCTTGATTGACATTATCAAACTCAAAACCAAACCCGTATTGCTTATAGAGCGTAAGCAATACAGTAGCTACTAACGGGATCAATACCAGCCAGAAAAATTTTTTAAAGTGTCGCCAATTAGTGAGGATCAGTTGGGTTACAAACAGAAAAGTAATGACGAACCATCCTTTTGCTAAAAGAAATTTAAAGGCAATAAATTTTTTATAAGCAAAAACTACAGTCACCCCTATCCACAGTACATGCAATACAATAAGTTGAACTAAGGGATGTTTTAAAAATGTTAGCACCTGGCGGGGACGCTCCTTTAATACATAAAACAAATAAACAAACATCAGGGTAATTGTCAGTATTTCTCCAGGTACATACAAGGCATAGGCACTGGACAAGTATATTTTGGTTGTTAAGGGAATAAAGAAAAGCAGTCCAAAATAAATCTGTTTAAAATCATATATAGCAAAGTAAGCAGCTAACCCCACAACGGGCAGTAAATAAAGCTTATGGATCTCAAAAATTAACCCCAAAAAAAAGGAAGCCAGCAATAAACTACCCGCTGCAGGTAACAATGCATACCGAATGGTATTGTTAGAAAGCACTTTACCGGGCATACTATTATCCTCGCTGGGGTTTTATATAGATATCAATAATGCTTACCAACAGTACCAACCCGAGTAACGTGACTAACACCAAACCTGTAATTAAATAAAAGCGGGTGGGCTCTTCTTTTTCCGCCGGATAAGCCTTTTCCATCACTTCCAACATAGAAAAATCGGGGGCACTCACCATCTCGTATTGTTCCTTAAGATTAGAATACTTAGTGAGTTGCTCCATTTTTTGCTCATATTTCGTTTTTACCAATGAATACTGCGAGGAGCCTTTCAATTTTTGCAAAGAGTCGGACAATTGCTGAACTTCTGCCTTTAACCTTGTCACTCTTTTTTTAATATTTTTTTCTATACGATTGCGATGTTTAATAAGCATCCGCTTGTTAATTTCATCAATTTTCTGAGGAAAGGCATTAGCTATCTTAGCGGCCATATTGCGATTCTTATCTTTTACATGAATTTCAACAGCCCGGAATTCATTTTTAAACACTTCATAATGTCTTTTAAACCTACTCATCGCTTTGGTATACGGATAGTTGGTAACGGAGGTATCAATATCATAATGATCCATTAAATGAAAATGATCTACTATATAAGATATCATTTTGTCTGACCGAGCAATAGAAATCAGTCTATCGACATCATGTTTATCACCATAGACGTCTAAATCTAAATCTACGGCTTGCTGCGAACCGAAAAGATAGGGTCGTTCTGTAAGTGCAGGATTAATAGGATAAATGACAGTCGTTGATTTGTATTTTGGGGTAAATAAACCCAGGCTGGGCAAGGTAAGAATATAACTACCTACTCCTACCCCAATAAGTACTAGTAAAATTGATTTATACCAATTCAGCGCTGCATAAAAAATATCTACTAAATTAAACTGTTTATCCATAAGCTTACTTAAATTGTTGAGATGTAAAATTAGCAAAATTCAACAAGTAATTAATATTTTCCTTCGGATGAAGCCATCAACAACTTATACAGGGCTTTTACATCAATCAAGTTGAGTATAATTCCTAGCAATGCTCCCACCCCGAGTGTAAGGAAAAAGTTGATGACCCACTGTAGCCCTGTCAACTGCATTCCATAATTGATGATGATCACTCCTAAAATTAAGCCTGCGACTTTTGCTATCACAGACATAGAGATCCTATAACGAAATATTTTTACAGCATAATACAATTGTATCACAGCTACCAAATACTGTGTAGCTACCGTAGCTACCGTAGCCCCTAACGCTTGATAATGAATGATAAGAAAATAATTTAAAATGATATTCAACCCCACACCAATAGCCGCCGAAATGTTTAAAATTTTTAAACTGCCGTTTGCCGTCAACAAAGTACCAAATATATACCCACTTGACATAGGAATAAAAGTAAAGATCAGCATCCCAAAAATAATTGTCGAATAGGTAATAGTATATTTATATAGTCCATACATGATACTTTCACGGAAAAAACAAGCGGTAATACAAAATATGATCGCCGGTATGAGAAGGGTTTTTACACTCAAACGTGTGACAGTGACGGTCGACTGATTTAGTTTTATCATACGGGAATAGATGGGCAACAGGAGTGTAGCAAAGAGATAGCTCACCATATTCGTAGCATCCAATATGCGATAAGCATTAGCATAGAGGCCGGCTTCTCGTTCAGGTTGCACGGGAGAAAAACGTTCAATCATAACTCCATCTATTCGAGTATAAACCGTCATTAAAATTCCTAAAATAGCAAACGGATAACTCTGCCGTAATATTACATACAACAGTTTGTAATTCCATTGGAAGACGACCTTTTTGGCCCGGTATAAAACCATCCATGCACTCAAAATAGCGGCGATACCCAGCGAAGCTGTTTGGGCATAGATAAACCATTCAATTTGGAAAGGGGTCGATGTTATATTCCCCCACAACAATATACTGCAGATCAATATCATCAAGAAACGATCTAATACCGAAAAGAGGGCATCCAACTTAAACAAATGAAGTCCTGCCAAGTTAGACCGAAAAAAGAGCACTGCTGACGCTAAAATTTGATTAAAGGCTAACACAGCCAGCATTTTAAACTCAATCATATTGTATTGCCAGAGATAGGCAATAAAGAGCGTTAATGCAAAGTAGAGTAGAGCCAGGAAACTCTTGATGATAAGGATATTCGGTAAATACTTGCCCAGTAAATGACGGTTTTGGGCTATATTTTTATTATTGTAGTTACTGATGCCCAGATCAAGGATAATTTGGAGGAGATAAGAAAAGTTAAACAGGGCAAAATATAACCCATATTCTTCGGGGCCGACACGGTTTTGCACCGTACGATCAATTTGCAATAGCCAAAAGGGTTTGATCAGCAAGTTAAGTAAGACTAAAAAGGCTAAATTTTGTATAAATTTGCGCTGCATAGTAGATTGATGATCAGAGGTCAAATTTATAGATAAATGTGCATATTTACATAAGAATTGGTATTTTCCCCTTCCTCCCTAAAAACAGGAGGCTGGTGTATAATTTGTACGAGTCCGAGACGTTACTTATACAAAATACCCGCTAATGAAAATTGCTGTCAATACGCGTTTCCTTATCAAAGACCAATTGGAAGGAATAGGATGGTTTACTTACCAAACCTGTAAACGTCTCACTCAATCCCACCCCGAACACGAATTTCTCTTCTTATTCGACCGGCCGTATGACGAACAATTTATTTTTGCAGATAACATCACTCCCCTTGTTGTTCCTCCCCCGGCCCGCCATCCCCTATTATGGTACATATGGTTTGAAATCACTCTACCCCAAGTTTTCAAAAAACATAACCCCGACCTCTTTCTCTCCCCCGACGGTTACTTATCTCTTACTTCTATTATACCTACCCTATTAGTTATTCATGACCTGGCTTTTGAACACTATCCCTATCATTTACCCTTTTCTACTCGCCATTATTACCGGTACTTCTCAAAAAAGTTTGCGCAACGTGCCGATAAAATTGCAACGGTTTCTCAATTTTCCAAAGATGATATAATAGCTCACTACAATATCGATGCTACTAAAATCGATGTTGTTTATGACGGAGCTCATCCCGCTTTTTCACCGATAGAAGAGGCCACCCAAAACCAGATAAGAAGTCAATATACTAATGGGCAACCTTATTTTTTATATGTGGGAGCCTTACATCCCAGAAAAAATATAGAGCAATTGCTTTTAGCTTTCAACCGGTTCAAAGAGCAAACGGATAATCCTGTAAAACTATTGATTGTCGGGCGAAAAGCCTGGCATTCTGCCTCAATTGAAAGCACCTACAAACAGTTAAAATACCGGGAGGATATTATATTTACCGGGCACATCAATGAAGTAAATCATCTTAGCAATATTATGGCCAGTGCATTAAGCTTGATCTATGTATCAAAATTTGAAGGGTTTGGGCTTCCCGTTTTAGAAGCTATGAATTGTCACACCCCTGTTATCACCTCCGACTGTTCTTCTATGCCGGAAATTGCAGACGGGGCAGCGCTAACAGTCGACCCTTTTTCTGTAAGCTCTATCACCCGCGGTATGAAACAAATTTATAACGATACTGCTCTTCGTGAACGTCTTATTAAAAATGGACGAGAGCGAGCGCAAGCTTTTAGTTGGGATAAAACAAGCCGTCGATTATGGCAATCTCTGGAAAAACTCCAGACAGCAAAGGTCCCTCACCCCGTCTTCCTTTAGAAGCAAATATCATTTCTCCTTTTTCCCCTTTATATTAGCATCTTTTATGAGTATTAAAACCCTTATACTCATCATTTCATATGTTTTTTTCTAGTCCTCATTATCAATTTACCCGTTGGCTCTTACTAAGAGGTTTGGGCGGAATTTGTCTTATTGCTTTTCTTTCGTTATGGGTTCAAGTCGAAGGCCTGGTAGGAAATAATGGTATATTACCGGTATCTGATTTTTTATCCCAAGTGAGTCAACAGCTATCAGCTCCTGAAAAATATTACCAGCTTCCTACCCTGCTGTGGTTCTATAGCTCCGATTTGATGCTCCACCTAACCTGCGCTATAGGGACTGTCTCCTCACTATTATTAATTTTCAATATTATCCCCGTTATGTCCGCTTTTTTAATATGGGTTACATATTTATCATTAGCTATCGGAGGACAGGTTTTTACCGGCTATCAATGGGATATATTAATTATAGAAGCCGCTTTTATTGCCCTCTTCTTAGCTCCTTGGAAAGTGGCTCCCCTCTTCACAACTTCTCCCCCAAACTTATGGGGTATTTGGTTAATGCGCCTTTTAGTATTTAAAGTTATTTTTGCTTCCGGTGTAGTTAAGTTAATGAGCGGTGATCCTGTATGGCACAATATGACGGCCCTTTCTTATCATTATCAAACCCAACCCCTTCCCCATTTTATGAGCTGGTACATGCATCAACTGCCACTCTGGTGGCACAAATTCTCTTGCGCTCTCATGTTTTTGGTAGAGTTAGGTCTTCCCTTTCTCATTTTCGTAAACCGCCGTTTCCGACAAATCGCCTTTTTTGGTATAACCGGCCTAATGCTACTTATATTCATGACCGGTAATTACAATTTCTTTAACTTATTAGTGATTGTACTGGCTCTTAGCCTACTTGATGATACCTTCCTTAAAAACTATTTCTCCCGTTTTGTCTCTCTTACCTCCCAAAACTATCGCAAACTTTCTATCAAAAAATATAGCACCTACCTCTTCGCTCTCATTTTTACGGTGGTCAGTCTGCTTCAAACTATCAAATTATTTTATACTTCCTCCCCTGTACCGTCCCTCCTACAACAACCGATCAACTGGGTACGACCATTCCGAACCATCAATAGCTACGGTTTATTTGCCAATATGACCACTAAACGTCCCGAAATTATTATCCAAGGGCGATACAAGGGACAAACCTGGAAAACATATTCATTTAAATGGAAACCGAACGCTACTTCTGACTTCCCGGACTGGATACAACCCCATCAACCCCGACTGGATTGGCAAATGTGGTTTGCAGCGTTAAAAAATTATCGCCAAAGTCGCTGGTTTGTTCCCTTTTTAGTACGTTTATTAGAAGGACAACCCGAAGTACTCGATTTGTTGGATTACAACCCGTTTCCTAACACTCCGCCCGATCAAATCCGGGCCCTCACCTTCCAGTACCAATTCACCAGTTGGGAAGAAGGACAAAAGAGTGGTAAATGGTGGAAACGCACTCGGCAAGGACTCTATTGCCCCGCCTTTTCTCTAGATCAAATCCGCCATTAATTATTTTTTCTTATCCACTTTTCCTTTCCCTATTAAAATGACTATCTTCCTTTAGGTATGAAAGGAACGGCAACCTTATTTGTTGAACTAATTATCTCAGCGATC
>CAZIGO010000022.1:0-3461 GCA_964538595.1 uncultured Chitinophagales bacterium
CCTCCTTTGAAAAGCACATGCGGACCAAAACCGTAAAGGGGTTCGTGGGCATTTGATTGTACTATCAATAAAGGTAGTACAATCAATAGTATGATGCTCTTTTTATTCATTATTCCTATTTCATTTTTTTGCTTTAAATCCCATTTCCTCAATCCGATGGATAATCTTATCAACACTGGTGTGATCAGGGTTATACCGGATCGCTGCCATTTCTTTTTTATAGCTGACTTCAGCATGTGTAATCCCTTTGAAATTAAAAAGCACCTTCTGGCAACGGTTAGCGCAGCCTGTACACGACATTCCGGTAACGCTTAGTTGAACCTCCTTTTTATGTTTTGTGGTATCTAATGGTTGTATCATGGTTTGTTTGGCTTTTGGTCCTGAGGTTTCAGAATTGTTATTTGCTAAAAGTGCACTACTGTAATAGGGATAACTGAATGAAAGTGTTGCAAAAATGGTTACCGCCCACAAAACGGTTTTGGTCCTGCGGTTTTTCTTTTTCCTTTCCATTACACAGTATTGACAACCTGCCTTTTCTGTATTCTTTTTATGATATACCTGGTAGAAAGCATAGCTTAGGCTGATAACCGCTATACCTGCCAGGTACGGTTTCAAGGGGGGCAGCCATGAGAAAAGGTATACTGTCCCGGTTAATCCAGCAATTCCTGACAGCATAACGGGTCCCCAGCAACAAATCGTAGCACCGAGTGCAGCTAATACACCCGAACCGATGAAAAGATTTTTGTTCCAGCCCATAATAATTGAATTTTAATTACCAGAGCAAAGGTAAGACCGGGGGAGGGGGGTTCGCCAAATTTTTTAGCTCTTGTTTTGCGACTGGTATTCTTCCAGCCGTTTGGCAATTTCATTAATCTCTTTCATTTTTTTGGTCAGGTCGTTAAGCTCTAAATTCGGAAACTGCTCTTTAATGAATTGTATCCTGTCTTCATTACCGCAGTCTCCCGGACAGGTATCGGCTACCTCCACTATTTTGATGGCTAATGATTTCCGGTACACTTCATCCAGCAGCAAGTAATGGGCTTTGTCCAGTCCTTTTTGGGCCGACTTAAATTGGTTGAGTATCTGGTCGGGGTCTTTTCCCTCATCCAGCATTTTACTGATGCCTTCCAGTTGTCCTTTGATGTAATTAACCCGCTTTATGATGTCATGCGTAAGGTTTTTCGGTATCATAGTATTTTCATTTTATGGTTATGTTGTCATAATGTACCTTTGTGGATGGGGGAGCGCCAAATTTTTTTTAAATGATTCTGTCAGCGGGTTGGCAAAAAATGAAAAACCTGCCTGCCCGGTATTTTAAATTCTAATGGCTTGCTGGTCAGTCGTAGTACAATTGTGTTTGTTAAGTCCTTCATTGTCAATCCTACTTTTTTATTTTCTTTTTTGCGCCCTATTGCAATAACGGCTTTAGTATAAAAGCAGTGCGGTTTAAGAACGAAAAATGCTCCCTCGTTGTTACCAGTAAAGTAAAAAAATAATAAGAAAGTGTTATACCTCCCCTGATAGAAAGCATTAATTTTATAAAAAGTTAGCTTTTAGGAGAGCCCCCTCTTCCCCGATTCCGCTTGGGCTTTTCCCTCAATATAAACGGCAGGTCTTTTTTATCCCGGGCAACCATAGCCGAGTTTATTACTGCCCGTCTCCGCCCGTTGACGGAGAGGATGGATGATGGGGTTGGGGCCTCGCCTCGGGGGCGTGTGTACTGTTTTGGATTCAATCAGTGCTTGCAGTCTTTCCATTCAATCTTACAATTGTTCAATTAGGGCTTACAGTGATTCAAAAAGTGGGGGTTACATTGGTTTAAAAAGGTCTTATAGTGATTCAGCGAAGGGAACCTCTTTTCTGTTTTGTCGCATAGATGATGATGTTCGAGTCTAATAACATGCTTACTTGTTGTCTCTGTAGGGGAGGGAGCGATCTTTACGTTGTTCTCGCTGCCACTGGGCGGGGTCTTTGATATGTTTTGCCACATTACCTCTTTGGGCAATCTTACGTAACCAATAAATAGGCGGCTGTTTTGATCGATGTTCCTCCGGCGTTGATGCTCTATATCCCTTTTTGCCCGAAAATAACCGGTACACCGTTTTCAATAAGGACGCATCATCCGTTTTTTCGATCAATTGCTGTAATTTTGATTTTAGTTCCTGTTGTGTCATATTCCTTGGCTTACTACTTATTAATATAACGAAATTGTTGAGGGTTTTGTTGGAGTTTTTTGTTTTGGAGGCTTGTTTAGGGGTTTGAGCAGGACTTTTTATATACTAACTCATTTATCGAAAAAAGTATCTACTTTTTTGGGGGATTTCCACCCATTTTCTTCAACAAGTACCCTCCCATCGTATTTTAAGATTTTAAGAAGTAGAATTTGAATACCCTGAACTGCTGGGATTAGAATTTGTTTAACAGCATTTTTACCAGAAGCATTCTTCATTCTTCCAATATGTGCAATTCTGTTATTCCGCAATCCGATAAGCTTTTGAAAGTTTAAACCAACCTCCTGATTTTTAAAGTTAAATTGATTAGCAAGTCTTTTTAGCCGTTCCTGAGTAGTGATTTGGCTTATAGGATTTAATATTTTTCCTTTAATTTTTCCATCTTTATCATAATCAGTATGATTTTGTTTCCAGCAATCGTAAGCATTATCAATTTTCATTCTAAGGTCTTGTAATTCCTTTGGCAATTCCTTCTTATGGTCCTCTGAGCTTAAGAATTTATCAGCTAATCCTTCCCATGCTTGACATATTCGCATAACCCTGTCTTCAACAAACCCATTTTGAATGGTGTTAATATAATTGATAGCATCTTTTAATGCTCCCCTTTTCTCATTGTCTAACTTTTGGTAATTAGGTAATGTAATTTCCAAAAACTCTCTGTAGTTATGTGACTTAAGAATTTGGTTACCAGAATCGGGCTCCTTAACCCGTCTTCTCCATATTTCCTTAATTTGTTGTTCAAACTGGTATTCCTGTCGATTAAATATGATCATTTCTCCGCTCACTATTGATAGTAAATCACAAATATCAATTGCTAGATTTAGTATGGTTTTAAATGCAGTATCTGTTTTGGAGTGTATATGTAAAACTGCTGTCTCTACTTCAGTATTCTCCCAACTTTTTAGCAGGTAATTGCAAGCATCTTCATTATTTTGAAGGGGAGATATATTAATTTCAAACCCTTTATATTCGAATTGAATTGATTTTTTTAGGCACAAGTGAATCAGATAAAACTTACCGTTTTTCCCTTCATTGATATTTGAATTTCCGATGATAATTTTGGTAGGGGTATATTCGCCAAACGCACCTATTAGCTCTCCTTCAATAGCCAAACCGGTATCTATTGTTCCTTTGAAAGAGTATTGAGATTTATCTGAAATAGGATCATACGCGAGGTTTCCAATATACATAAATGTTTTATTAGGATAATGTTGAATTTCAAAACTAGCC
>CAZIGO010000022.1:3471-4522 GCA_964538595.1 uncultured Chitinophagales bacterium
TCCTTACTTTTATTTGTTTCGTTTTTGGGCCAAAAATTTGCTTTCCCTTTATGAGTGATTACTTCTGGAAAATGTTTTCTTTTTTCAGACATTAGATTTAATTACTTTTTTGTAAAGTTGATTCCTTTTTTCAATGTATAGCTCTTTTAATTTTTTTATTGTACTTTCTTTATTGATTTCAGATCCTGCTATAACCCATTCAATTCTTATTGTAAAATTGTAAAAAGTTATTGAGAAAAGAAATGTTAATGAATTCTCTGACTCCTTCATCTATCTACTCCTGATTCATATTAAAATATCTTTAAGTTTTGCACTAACAGTTGGTTTTTTTTTTAAAATGTTTCAGCTCAGCAACTATTTCCGGGCAATTTTTGTTTAAATTATACCACGTCATTAAAAAGTTATATCCATGGGACAACAATCAAAATCAGTTTCTTCTTCCGATAAAGACAACGGGAAAGGATCCGTCGATACGGCTATTGACTGGCAAACCGTCGAGACCCCCCAAGACATTCAAACGATCATAGACCGATCGCACCAACACCCTTGCATCATCTATAAGCATAGTCCGCGTTGCGGTATAAGTCATAGTGTAAAGGAGCGCTTTGAAAAGAATTGGAAAGCAGCAGAAAGCGAAGCAGAACTGTATTATGTTGATGTGGTTGGGCAGCGGGCTATATCAGATCAGATAGCCCAAACATTTGATGTAACGCATCAATCCCCCCAGGCATTGGTGTTGAATGATGGGAAGGTTATTTTTGATACTTCCCACCGGGCTATCACAGCAGAGGCTCTACAAGAGGCGATATCAAGTACGTAAATTTTGTTACGAGGCGTTATCTAATTTTAGGTGTCGCTTTAGCAACTGGGCATTGATGGCTACGATAACAGTGCTCAAACTCATTAAAACGGCCCCCACGGCCGGAGATATCATAATATTCCAATTATATAAAACACCGGCGGCCAAGGGGATAGCCACTACATTATAGCCGGTAGCCCAAATAAGATTTTGTATCATTTTCCGGTAAGTAGCTTTTCCAAAAGTGATTAA
>CAZIGO010000022.1:4532-10130 GCA_964538595.1 uncultured Chitinophagales bacterium
ACATCTTGCGGATTACTTCTTACCAGGATAATATCCGCTGTTTCGGCGGCTACATCAGTACCGGAACCCACTGCAATACCGACATCAGCTTGGGCTAAGGCCGGGGCATCATTGACGCCGTCGCCGGTCATCGCCACAAACTCCCCTTTTTGTTGAAGCATTTTTATCTTTTCTTGTTTCTCATGGGGCAACACTTCGGCAAAGTAGTCATCCATCGCTAATGTTTCGCTTACGCTTTTAGCGACCGATTCATTGTCACCGGTCATCATAATAACCTTTATCCCCATCTGCTGTAATGTTGCTATAGATTGCTTTGAAGACGGTCGCACTTGGTCAGCTAACTGAATATATCCGGCTAATTGCTCATCGATAATGACAAAAACGGTGGTGGCCATTGTATTTTGTTCGACAGCGGAAGGAACGTCGATGTTTTTTTTGCGTAAATAACCAGGACTTACCACCTTAACAGGTGTTCCGGCAACTTTACCTTCAATGCCTTCACCGGTGATATTTTGGAAATCGCTGATATCCATTAATTTTATTTGATCGTCTTGGGCTTTGTTGACAATCCCGGTACCGATCGGATGTTCGGAATGCTGTTCGAGGGAAGCGGCATATCGCAAAATTGCTTTTTTAGTGTAACTATCTTGTAAAGAAGCGTATTTGGTGACCCCGAACGTGCCTTTTGTTAAAGTACCGGTTTTGTCAAAAATAAGGGTTGTGAGTTGCCGGCTATTTTCGAAGGCGGTTCGGTTACGGATAAGTAACCCGTTTTGGGCGGATTTAGCGGTAGAAATAGCTACCACCAAAGGGATGGCCAGCCCCAAAGCGTGGGGACAGGTAATTACCATAACGGTGACCATGCGTTCTAAAGAGAAAACAAAGTCTTGGCCATAGGCCAGCCAGGCGAATAGTGTTGTCAGGCCGACTGTAATAGCAACGAGGGTAAGCCAAAAAGCAGCCCGGTTGCCGAGCTGTTGGGTACTAGACTTTGAGGATTGTGCTTGCCTCACCAAGTCGATCACTTTGGAAAGATAGGCGTCCGCACCGGTTTTCTGAACCTTTACTTTGAGTGATCCCCGCCCGTTGATAGAACCACCGATCACTTCATCATCCTTCCCTTTTTTAACCGGTATTGACTCTCCGGTGAGCATTGACTCGTTGATATGACTTTGCCCTTCTACGATCAGCCCATCGGCAGCGATTTTTTCGCCCGGTTTGATTTGAATAATATCGCCGGCCTGGAGTTGTTCGAGGGATACCTCTTTTACACCGTCGTCAGTAATTTTGTGAGCTTTCGCAGGCATCAGCTCGACCAATAACTCTAAAGAACGGGAAGCGCCCAATACCGAACGCATTTCGATCCAATGTCCTACCAACATCACATCGATCAAGGTAGCCAGTTCCCAAAAGAACACTTTTCCGGTCAAGCCGAAGACCACGGCACTGCTATATACATATGCCACTGTAATGGCCAGCGCTATGAGGGTCATCATGCCGGGGTTTTTATTGCCTAGCTCATCGAACAGCCCTTTGAGAAAAGGCCAACCGCCGTAAAAGAATAGGGTAGAAGCAACTGCAAAGAGCACGTAATTGTCACCGGTAAACCTGACACTAAATTCCAGCATTTGCTGCAGCATGGGCGACAGTATAAGAACAGGGATAGTAAGGAACAATGAAACCCAGAACCGCTGCTGGAAATCGCGAATCATCATGCGGTGATGATCCTGGTGCGTATGGGAGCGATGACTTTTGCCTTGGTGAGTTGGAGGAGTAGAAGCATGATGAGTATGGGAGGTAGACGCCGACATAGTAAAGTAGTTTAAGGATATTGGAGTAAATATTCAAGTAAATAGCTCAAAATAATTATACAAGGCCAAGCGCCAGCAGTAGAGAATGAGCTATAAGTCATAACATTAATCTTCGACAAGGCTAAGTTGCCCCTTGAAAGTAGTGAGGTTAGGATAATAAAATATTTAATAGTAATAATTTTCAGACAGTAATGACGGTAAACCGGTCCCTAACTTTGGGGAGTCACTTAAACCCTAATATACAAAGGCCACAAGCGGAACCGTCTTTTTCGAAGGTATAGGTGATATAGTATGTACCTGTAGAATTACATTCGAATCCGATCGCCGGGTAGTGTTTGTCTTTCTCCTTATTATAGCTGGAGGCTAATAGGTTATGATCATTATCGTAAAGCCGGGCAATGAGACGGTTAGAACTTTTTTCACTGCATATCGATAGTTTGTAATTTGTTCCTTTCTTCATTACATAAGAATATTCGATCTTATTTTTCTCACTACCTTGTTGGAGTACTTGCTCGTTAACCTTGTAGGCTTTCCCGAATTGGTATTCCTCTAAACTGGATGCACATTGGGTTAAAAAGCTTTTGTTGCTGCATTGAGCGACACCGGGAGAAGTGGACATGTTGAAAAGAGCTGATAATGTAATGATCCAAGTTAAATAATACAGCATTATATTAGCGTTTTTCTAATTGATTTCATAGTATCTGTAATAGCTTGCAAGTCCTGGCGGTTGATCTTTACAATACTTTCTCGCTGGTCTTTGACGACGACCATATCATTTTTAACCACGCGTTTCTTCCCTCCCTTTTGGTACTCGATCTTAACCTGTTTGAAAGCTTTTTTTAACTTTTTAAGTTGTTGGTGGAGGTGGGCAAACTTTTTATTATGTTGATATGCTGATACTAATGTCAATACATCGTTGAGCGTCAACTTTTGTTCGCCGACCCGTTCCATAAGATTTTTATGGTTGTTTTTTAAAGCTACGTTGGAGGCCAGGTGGAGTCCTTCCAACCATCCACCGGTAAGAATGAGTACGCTCAACGCACTCCGGTTTTGGTCTTTTAAATAATTGTTCATTTGTTCAAAGGTGGAAGTAGTCATGTATAAAAGTGAGTCTGTCTTCCCTTGGTTTTGGGCTAATCGTTTTAGCGTAGTAAAATTAAAGAGATGAGCCACATTAAGGTCAGTTACTAAAGTACGAACAGTACTTAAATAGTCCACCACCTCCTCATTTTGATTGTAAAGATTAATATATCCTAAGTCGGTACCATAAATACCGAGGTTGATCGCTTTTTGAAAAGAGGTGTTGTACTGAGAGAGGTTGCTGGTTTTATTGAGCAGGGATTTGTCGAATTGGGAACCGCTTTCTTTGATCATAAATGAGAGCTCAAGGGGGGAAGGAATAGAAGTTAATACATCGGAAACTTTTTTCTTGGAGATCCCTGAAACGGTGGTGGTAGTGTCAGTTTGTTTAGAAGCGGAAAGGAGCTTTTGTTTTTTATCTTGATTACAGGTACAGCTCCCGAATAAAGTAATACATGCGATAAATACAACTGCAATATATTTTATATAACCGGCTTGGTACATAATATTTGTATTGTGGAATTAACAGGTGAACTAAACTTACAAAAATTGTTAAGGTTTCAGGTCGTCAATGACCGGCTTTTTAAAAATGAACTACTGAAGCCATTCACTATTTTTCTCAGTATATTGAAATATAACGCAACATATAAAACTATAGACATTCCCCAGACGACATTTATGTTGAACCAGTAGGTACTAAAGTAGTTTCCCAGGAAATGTTTTTGTGGAGCGTAGAAATGAGTTTGATAATCCCAGCTATGTTGGGGAAGGGGATCATTGTAGATCGGGTCGACTTTTTGAACAATATGGTGATTATATTCAATGTAACGCTCTTTTTTATTGACATTTTTTACAATCGTAGCTAATCGTTTGTTGTGATAATCTTGTTTAAGCGTCTTAAATAGTTGCGCCTTTTCCGGGGTACTCGTAAATTGGTTAACTTTTTGTTGTTTTTGCCGGTTAAGTTTGTTGAAACGACGGGTATAATATTGTTTGAGATTATTGAGATAAGTACGGGTTTGAGCACTCACCTTTTTATTAAATGCGGATACGGTAAGCTGGTCGAACTGATTAAATCGATATCTACTGTTGTCCGGCGTTACGTTTTGCAAATAATGGAGTTCGTTGTTAAGTACCGCCAGGTGATCTTGGGCTACTTGTCGGAGTGAGTCTGTCATGGTCCCCATTTGTTGTAAATCCTGCACTTTTTCCAGTAGCGTCGGTATAAGATACACTTGTTTGAACTTGGCTTGACTCCGTTGTTTATCGGTTTTGTAGAAGAGCGATTTAAAGCTGTTGTTCTTAAACTGTTTGACCGCCAAAGCTTCGTAGGTCCAGCGCGAGGTCATAAAGTCAGCAACAACCGGCACCTCTACTTTACTGCCGATGGAACGGTTGAGGTTATCAAACTGAAAAATAGCACCGCTTAAGATCATTTGCGGAATCAACAAAATAGGAATAAGAATATAGATCGTGACAGCTGAGTTAAAGGCTGAAGAGATATTTAGGCCTAACATATTAGCGAAACAAGCAGTGGTAAAGAGGGCGAACCAGTATTCGAACTGCATTTCCTGTATGCCGATCACCCAGTTCCCGATCAGCACGAACAACAACATTTGAATAGCTGATAAGCCGAATAGTAGCCCTACCTTTGAAAGGAGGTAGCTCATATAACTGAGATTCAGGAAGCTTTCGCGTTCCCGGATTTTCC
Organism: uncultured Chitinophagales bacterium; assembly: GCA_964538595.1. Classification (GTDB taxonomy): domain Bacteria; phylum Bacteroidota; class Bacteroidia; order Chitinophagales; family CAZIGO01; genus CAZIGO01. The sequence goes on from CAZIGO010000022.1 coordinate 9,135, forward strand.
GGTCGCGGAAAATCTCTTCCGCACTTATCGTCAATCCCATAAACAAAGCGACGATCACACACATAAACAAGTAGGCCGGGATATTTTTGTTTTGATAGAATATGTATTCCCCGCCCGGATTATCCACATAAGTGATGATATAAGCTAGCACAAAAGCTAACACCGGGGCTTCCAAAAGGTTGATAACCATGTATTGCGTGTTACTGAGCTTTGATAACACATCCCGGGAGAGAAACAACCAAAATTGTTTGAGCTTGTTTGGGAGATAGAGCGAATAGGGAGGAGGATCGTCGATGATTGGGATATCGGGGATTGTTTTGTGCTCTTTGAAGTATTGATGCCATTTTTCGGGGGTAATTTTGCGTTTATCCGTTAACCGCCCGTATTCATCCACGACCTTGGCTTCAATGATATCAAAGATCTGCTCCGGGTGTACATTTCCGCAGGTTGGGCATTGCCCGACATCACTGTTAATTTGGTTGGCTCTCTCTTTAAAATACATAATGGCTTCTACCGGGTTCCCATAATATACCGGGTAACCCCCGATATCTAAGATGGAAATTTTGTCGAAAAGCTTGAAGATTTCGGAGGACGGTTGATGTATAACGACAAAGATCAGCTTTCCTTTGTAGGTGAGTTCTTTGAGCAGGTCCATGATATTCTCTGAGTCGCGGGAAGAAAGCCCACTGGTAGGTTCATCGATGAATAAAACGGAAGGCTCACGAATAAGCTCTAAGCCTATATTCAACCGCTTCCGTTGCCCTCCGCTGATTACTGGGTTGAGTGGGGATCCTACCTTAAAGTTTTTAATTTCATAAAGTCCGAGTTGATGGAGTAGATTGGCTACTTTAGTATTAAGTTGTTCTTCTGTATGATTGTCTAAACATAACTTAGCGTTGTAGTATAAATTTTGGTAAACGGTCAAGTTTTCAATAAGCAGGTCATCTTGAGGGATGTAACCAATGACGCCTTCTAAGGCTTCAGGGGCTTGATGAA
>CAZIGO010000022.1:10140-19927 GCA_964538595.1 uncultured Chitinophagales bacterium
GCCCTACGGTGGGCGGAAGTTTGCCGCTTAATACGTTAATACTGGTAGATTTGCCAGAACCACTGGCTCCCATAATACCAATAAGCTGACCGCTCTCTTCGTGTATGTTCATGTCACGAATACCATAATTTCCATTGGGAAATTGATAGCTGATGTGTTGCGCCTTGAAAGAGAGCGGGGTAAAGTCGGCCTCCGTGAAGAAACGGGTCACTATATCGCTGTAATAGATGGGATCATCATAGGGGACTTTAATGATCGTGCCAGGGGCCAAAATATATATCCGGTCGCGATAGACGGTCAAACCGTTCATATATAAATCGAGCTCCCCTTGATAGACCAGGAAGTGCATGTCGACACTCTTCACTCGGGCCACATAAATTTTGCCCCCGCCCAGATCGGCATGAATATGCTTTTCATCGCTCGCGGCTTCTTTTGTTTCCTTATGGTCGATGGTCAGTACTTCTTTGTGTTCTTTTAAGGGCTTTTTACGGAATGCTTCGATAATAAATCCTTTAAGTAGCCGGTATTCACGACGCTGGATACGAAAAACGGTGGCGACTGTATCGATGATCTCCATCCGTTGCTCCATGTTGTGTTGCGCAGTGTTTACCAGTTCCAGCAGACGGACCACTACCACGACTTTCTGTTTTTGCGTTAAGGTCTTGTTGATTTGGCGGCAAAGTGACAAAGTACGAACTGAATCTTTAACTGACGTTCGTTGCTTTTTGGAGGCTTCTGCTGAATTACTTTTATCTCTCGGATCATACTTTAAATAATCCTCGTATTGTTGCATGTATTGAGGAACGGCCTCCCGGTTCAGTTGTTGGAGAAGAAAGTTTTCGATAAACTGGCGGACCTCCTTTGTCTCCCCTTCCCCTTGCTTAGCGATAATAGCAAAGAGCTGCATTAAGGCTTTAAGTATTGCTTCACTCATAGGGTCGGATTAGGGCGATTGGAATGAACAGTTTTGATCAGTAGTACGATATAACCCAGCCATTTGTTAATGCGATTGCAGTTCAAAGGGAAGCGCTACGATATCATTGTATTCCTCACCGGCTTCTGCCATATCTACATCACCTTCTCGATAGTACCAATACACTTTTACGTCTTTCCCTTCTTCCTGGAGCTCTTCAAGTTGAAGTAATATGTCCAACAACATTTTGGAAGAAGCGGTATTGAAATAATCCATTTTGAAAACAAGCTCGGTTTTATCGTTGGGATCTTCAATATATGCTTCCAGCCAGTCGAGAATAGGATCGAAAAATTCGTCTACATCTTCTGGTAATGATTTGCCCGAGATCTCAAAAGTGTTATTTGCTTTATCAAAGATGACCTTAGGAGTTTCGTCGGTAGCTTCTCGTGTTAGGGGTTCCATATTGTTTGTTTTTTGTTATTGACGATAAACTTTGATTTGGTAAAGCATATAAGAAGAAACCTCATTGATTGAAATAAAATGGTAATCGATAGGGGAGCCGGTTTTTTTAACTATATCAATAAATCCTAACCCGGCTCCCCCTTTATCCGATAACCGGTTTTCCTGTAACGTTTTCTTATAGAATTTTTTAATCGCTTTACGGTCCATATTGTTAATTTTATCAAATAACGCCTTTATTTCCGCTACTCGCTTAACAGCGATGCTATTACCGGTGGTTACCTTATAATGTTTTTTATCTCGTCCTACCAAAAATATCCCTGAGCCGTTTTCTTTGTTTTTACCCGTTTCCGCATCGCCACTGTGTTTGGAGAGGTTTTGCAGGGACTCCACCATAACATGGAAAACCCGCTTTTTTACTTTCGTTTGCTCCTCTTCTTGTTGTAAATTCTCTTTGGCTAATGAAGTAAAAACCTTCATCAGTTGTTGAGTCACTTCCCCCTCGTAAGCAAATATTAGTTTATTCTGCAACATAGTTTGGTGGAATTCATAGGCGAATTCCAGCGTTGAGTTATCAGTAGATGATTTATTGTCCATAGGGGAGCGGTTTAATTCGTGTTAAAAATTATATACCTGCTACGAAAATATCGTTCATTTGTGCTTATTCCCTTTCCATTCTAAAAATTCGTTACGTTTCTGTTCCTTTGATCGCTAGCATGGATTTCGGAATATTTTAACCCGTTGAGACCTCCCCTCTGAACGGGCAAGCCGTCGGAAAAAAATATATAGCATTGCACTTCTGTACTTTTAATGTATGATTTGTAATGGATTTTTCTTTTTTCTTGGTCGACTTTTTGGGCTTTTTCCCTCTTTTACGTCAGCGGCGCCGCCGCAGTTTTATGATGTCGATACTCCCTATAGGTTCCCGGTCTCCTTTATATTCTGTGAGCTTTCCGTTACGTATATGGTAAAAGGGATTATAGGCACCGGCAAATTGTATTTTTTTTCTTGCAGATAGATCTTAGAAAGGGTAATATTTATACTCTCCCGCGTCTCAGCATTGCCACTCTCCTGTTGTAGTTTTTTTACGCATGGTTATGTTGAGTTTGTCTAAGTACGACGGGGAGAGTAGTTTTTGTTGGTGACCGGTATATCCGGCACCTGGGGAATTGAGTAAAGGGGCATATTCTCTTGTACTCTGATAGATAGCTTTTTTGGCAAAAGAAAGCAAGTGGGAGTGAAAAGAACTAGTAGATGGTGGTAAGGGGGCGTTTTTTTTTGGCCCCCATTTATTATATTTAGTCAAATCATTAATATGAATAATAAACCTGAGAAAGTCTCGGTAGACGAGTATATCCCGCCCCTAAGGAATTGATCTATTTTCCAGCTGATCTTGCCTCTTCTTTTTACTGTGTTAAAAAGGGTGAAGGAGTTATCGGTGATTAAACGGGAAGGCAAACAGTAATTATGAATTATCTTTTAAACAAAGAGAAAATCTTTGGTGTGTTGGGTGTTGGTGAATAAGGCCAACTTACGTCAGGAATTTGCAAAGGTCATTAGTGGAGAGGTATTATTGTACGCTTTTGATTATCAATAGTTGAAATATTTGATGAGAAAATATCCGCAGTTTTCTTTTAAAGTAACCCTCCTGTTGAGTCAAGAATGAGATTGATAGATTAAAAGATCACCAAATTATCTTTTATGAGCGATGGTAGGATAAATATTAAAAGAATGAACGGACGGCGAAAAAGCAACACTTTGAATAGCTGTAATTAAAAACGGGGTGTTATTCGCCATTTTACAATTTGTCATAATTTATTTTACAGGAATAAAATTTAAAAATAAATAGTAAAATAACTAAATTTAAATTTTTATTAAAATGATTTAAGATGCATTTAACTACTTTTTTAGAACGCCGGCAGTACCATTTAATTCCCGTTTCCAGTAAAACCATTACCTTAGGCGATGAAGTGGATGTGCCTACCACCGTAGCCGACTTTTTAGGGAAAGAGTTGGATATGACCCATCAGAATGTGACAACAGATCTGGCGCTTTTTGGTTCGTTACCTGAAAAGCAAAGTGAACAATTATATAAACAGCTGCAGGAACTCCCCCCTCATCCCGGTCATTTTCCGAACACCCATATCGAGGAAACAGTAAGCGGCGATACAGATTTAAATTTACCGCTCATAGCCAACCTGACCGCCGGTATTGAAGGGAAGCGAGTGAGTCATTATACTTTTGATAATGTTAAGTTGCAAACGATGGATGAAGATTTGCACGGTGAGTTGCGTCAGCATCTCTATGAATTTTTGCAAACTAATAAAAAGGCTTTTAATGAAGCATTTAAAGAAGGTTGGATGAATTGGATCCATTTGATTGAACAGTTACTTTATGCCGATGTTAAAATAACTATCGACCGCTCTGTGGAAGGCAAGCTCAACACCAATGTGGAACAGTTGGAAAATGTGAAAGGGGAGGTAGAAGCGGAGCATAAACGAGAAGTGACATATCAATTTACGAATGATGAATTCCCCTTTGCTATGGAGTTAGTGGACATACGGACATTTGTCTGTTAAAAGGAGAACCGCCGCTCTGCCAGCAGTTTTAATAAAACCTTGTAAAACGGCGTAAAGTAAAAAATGGTAATAATACAATAACCGGGTTAATAAGTTAGAGCAGTACTGAATTATTGAAAGGCCATGACCGTAGTTTTGCCATTATTTTTAATATCACGGAATGCAATATAAGGAACCTGACTGTCGGGGTGAAACGCCAGGCTGATATTTTTCACCCTTCCTTCAGAGAAGTGAGAAGAACCGACAGTCGTCCATTGTTTACCGTCAAATCGTTGAACCATCGCTTGCCAGTCATGAGATTTGTCATAGTAAGCGATATACGGCGTGTCGGTGCCCGGCTTGAAGGACAGCTCAACGCCACCGGCCTTATTAGAAAATCCCGTCTTACCGACTTTTTGCCATTTATGATCTTCAAACTTTTGGACCGTAATACTATTATCATGATCTCCATCCGGATAAGCAATATAAGGAGTGCCGGAAGACGGAGAGATGGCTAAGCTCACAGTACCGGTCGTGTCATCCAGGGATGATTGGCCCAAAACACTCCAGGTTTCTTGTTGCCACTTTTGTACTGTAATGCCAACTCCGTCAGAGTAATCGACATAAGCGACATAAGGTATATCAGTGCCGGGGGCAGCGGCCATGTCTAAATAACCGACGGAACCGCTGGAAACAGGGTTCTCGCTGACCATGGACCATGTTTCTTCCGAATATCGTTGAACGATTAATTGTCCGTTGCCATACCCCTTATCTGTATGAGCGATATAGATATGAGCACTTTTAGAAGTAATGGTTATATCCCGGTGGTACGAGATACCTTTAGAAAGCAGCGAGTCTTTGCCGATAAATTGCCATTGGTCCCCGTTCCAGCGTTTAACAGTCGTCTTGACTTGATATCTGCCTTTGGCATAAGTGACGTAAGGATTACCGGAAGAAGGATGACAAGCTAAACCTGAACATTGAACCGACCCCCACTCAGGAGCGAAAAGCGTATCCCCGACAAATACCCATCGGTCACCATTGTATTTTTGCACTACTCCCCCTCCATAAGCGTCTTCGTCATAAAATAGATATGGAGTAGAAGATGCAGGGGAAAATGCTAAATGATGTTTGTGGCCGCTACTACCGAAGGCTTTCTGACCGACCACTTGCCATTGTTGCGCATAACCCATAAAAAAGACAATAATCAATAGTGCCGTCAATGATAATTTTTGTTGCATCAATATAAACAGGTTTTGATTGTTAAAATATTTCAATGTAGCGCTATTAATATGCCCATTTTTTTATAAAGGTGCAAGTCAATCCCCCCCTTGTTGTTTACTATAACATTATATCGGCCGAATTTAAAATTATCCTACTATTTAGAAGGAGGGCGGGAAGAGGATTAAGTTTACGCGTAAATGAAATATTTAACTCTATATTTGAAGGCTCCCAAATAAAAAAGTCTTGACTATATCGCGCCTTCCTTCTCTATACCGCAATAAACTCCCCCCTCATTAAAGAAAAGGGCAGGGAGATAGTTTAATGTCATTAGGGCCATTTTATTTCGTACGGTGCAGTTTAAAGACCGTTTGATGGTGGGTGTTACTAACTTTGATAAAGTAAATCCCCCGTGATTTATCGGACAAGTCAACTGACACTTGGTTTGTTTCTTGCGCTTCTTTAATGCTGACCTGTTCTCCTTTGCTGTTGAGCACCCTTACAGTTAGTTTTTTATAGCGTTGAGATGCTCTCACTGTAAATTTGTCGGATGTGGGGTTGGGATAAAGCGACAAGTGTTGGCGCCATTCTTGAGCGGTGATGCCATCTACCGTTACATTGTAACATTGGGAGGTGTCGGTACAGTTATTGTTAGTAATACGCACCGCATAATTGCCGCTATTGGAGGGCACAAAAGTACGGTCTGTACTCCCCGAAATGGGAGCCATTCCATCATCACAATCGAGCCATTGATAACTCGCTCCCTTCATGACGGCTTGCAGGCTATCTCCGGTTTGGTTAACCCGGGCTGTTATACTATCAGTAATGCTTAATCGAAGCGTGATAAGACTATCACAGTTGGGTTGGGGGATAGTATCTTGGTACAAGCCGGACGTGGAATAGGTTGTGCCCCGCCAGTCATAACTCTCACACGCGTTAACATCCAAGGTGTCAGTGTTTCCGTAAACATTAATCGTAAAAGGAACAGTGGTGTCTTTTAGACAAGTCCCGTTGTCCAAGGTCAGCTCTACAAATCCATTGTATTGACCGGGATAACAATAGGAGTGTGTTTCTCTTTTATTATTCGCTAACGAGCCATCTCCGAAATGCCATAAAGGGTAGTCGTTGTTATCCGTTGAAAAATATACTGTATCTCCCGATTTAATAGTATCGGGTTGATGGTCGACGCAGAATGCTTCAAAGTTCCCCGGCGAACCGATGCGGAAAGTGTCCCGAAACGTAGTATCATTACCACAAACGTTGGTTAAACGTAAAGAAACGGGGTAGGTGCCGGTATCGGAAAATGTATGTTCTATATATTCATCCGTTGAATTATTGGTGGCATCAAATTTATATTGAAGAGAGGTGTCTTCTCCCAATTGCCAATAGACGCTGTCAATACCATTAATATTATAGGGGTTAAAATCGAAATCTAGTTCATAGTCAGGACAAGCCGGTGATGTAGGAATATTCAAATCAGGGTTATCATAAGCGACAGCAATAGTGTCAGATACAATAATGGTATCACGTACTATTGTATCATTTCCACAAGAATTGCTTATAAAACTTAGTTGAACCGGATAACTTCCCTGCGAATCGAATTGATGGTTTACTCTGTCGGCCTCTGCGACAGAAGTATAAGCTTGTTGAGTGCCATCTCCAAAATTTAAATAAATACTGTCCACCCCCGGTTGAAATACATCATATTGATTAAAGTAAAATCTTATGGTTTGTCCGGGACAAATGATGGAATAATCTTTGTCCCAATCAAAGGTGCTTCGCAATAGATTGTTTGAAGAGCTGTCATTGACCGTTAGCGTTGTCGAGTCGCGATATCGGTCACCGCAGGTATTGGAAAGTTCAAAGATCACGGAATAGGAGCCGGTATCAGTATATTGATAAGGGGCAATATATTCCGGTGAACTCCCCTCATAGGCGAAAGCACTATCATTACCATCCCCAAAATCCCAGTAAACGCTGTCAACACTACTGTGGACATTGGTTTCATCGAAATAAAAGTCGGTGGTTATGTCAGTGCAGGTGGGATTAGGATAAATGTCATAACTAAACCAAGATATAGTAATCGGTATGTTGGAATTTTTTATTTTTACAGTATCGGTAAAGGTGGAATCTCCGCATTCATGACTTAGCGTAACACTGATCTCATATTTTCCCGAAGAGGAATAAGAATAATTGACTTTATTTTTGTCGTCGTCACCTTTGATTGTCGTGCCATCTCCCATGTCCCAAAAAACACTGTCTACGTAATGTTTAATATCGTAGGAAGCAAAACGGACAGTAAGGGGAGCATTAACACATGTAGAATCCGGTTTTGTTTCTAAAGAGAAACCCGGGTCTACTATTGAAACATTCCCGGTAACGTCGACGGTGTCAATAATTGAAGTGTCATTATTACAACCTAAATCACTGTATAAATGAACCTCGTATTGACCGGTGTCACTATATTGATGATGAAAAAAACCATTATTTTTAATAGTATCGCCATCCCCCAACGCTACCCAAAAATCGAGTCCTCCTCCATCAATATCAAATTGAACTTTATTACATTTTTCTTCTGTCATGTCGAGCGAAATACTAAAGCCGGTAAAGGCCCAAGTAAGGAACGTCAAGATCAGTAGTACTTTTTTAGTCATAGCGAGGGATGATTTTGAATTTATAAAGTGATATTGTTAATACTTTAATAGCCCAGCCCATAAAGGGTTAACGGTTAATTTTGTGCAATTTAAAGTAGCGTTGTTTTTGGCCCTTATTCAGTTTTATCAGGTAAATACCCTGGGGCTGATTATCGAGCGATAATGTAACACGTTTCCGGTTTTCTATACGCCGGCGACGTATCAGTTGTCCCTTGTTATTCAGTATTTCTATTGTCAGATTTTTAAAATGATGATTCCCTTCTAAAGTAAATTGGTCAGAAGTGGGGTTCGGATAAACCTTGAAAGCACTGCTCTTCAAAGAGGACTTTACCCCATCTATCGTAATGTTGTGACACTGCGAGGTATCGACACAACTATTGTTGGTCAGCTTTACGGCATAGTTACCACTTTCGGTAGGCACGAAAGTTCGGTTCGTTGCCCCGGATATTGCCGCAGAACCATTGTCACAGTCTAACCATTGATAATTGACTGATTGGGCCTCGGCTTGCAGGGTGTCCTGACTTTTTTGAACGGCAGTGGTAGCAATGCTATCGATAGTAAGTTTTAAAGTCATCATACTATCACATCCTACATTATTGGAAGTAGTGTCGTAATAGGTCCCCGACTTATTATACGTTTGGCCTTGCCAATTATAACTGTCACACGAAGTGACGGAGAAAGTACTATCGGTACTATTGTTTATCGTGAGATTAATGGTTAATATGCTATCACATCCGGCGCGGTTGGTAAGGGTATCGTAGTAAATACCGGAGCTACTCCAAGTATGTTGCCCGCTGGGTGAGGTATATTGGTCACAACTGGTCACACTAATAGAATTAGTGGTTTTGTTGCACAGTTCCACTACCCAATAGTCGCTATTGCCGTAGTTATTAGAGGCGTCGATACTATCTGAGGCCGAAATACCGGCTACCGCATAGCTGCCATCGGAAGAAAGGCTCAGGGAATGGTAGCGAGTTGCATCATACTCGATGCCGCCCAAACTCCGTTGTCTTTTGAGGGTACCGGTACTATCAGCCTTGATCAACCAGATATCTCCTCCGCCGCGATAATTGGTGATGTCGGAATCATTAGAAGAAGTGTAGCCACTGGCTATAAAGCTCTTATCCTCTTTTAATTTAAGGTTGCGACACATATCAAAGTCGGATCCCCCGTAATTCTTTTCCCATATAATGTTACCGCTGGTGTCGGATTTTACGATCCAATAATCGCGAAATCCGTAATTGGCTGTCACATCACTGTCATTAGAAGCAGTAAAACCACCTATCATCCATTGCCCATCGTCTGTTTCTTGAATAGCTTTAATTTTGTCCAGATCCGACCCGCCGTAATTATGTTCAGATAACAGGGTGCCGCCTGTATCTATTGTGAGCAACCAATAGTCGGAACTACCGTAGTTACTGGTGACGTTACTATCTGAAGAGTAACTATATCCACCGATAATGTATTTTTGGTCCGATAATTGTTGGATGACATTGGCTCCATCTAATGATGAACCGCCGTAGTTTTGGCTCCAATCAATAGTTCCTGTTGAAGACAACTTGACCACCCACACATCATTGTTCCCATAGTTAGCGGGTACATCAACATCATCGGAGCCCGAAAACCCGGCCACGATATAGCCGCTGTCTGCCGTCTGTATAACAGAACGAGCCCCATCACGACTCGTTCCGCCGTAGGTTTGCTTCCAATCAATATTGCCGTTCGGATCCAGTTTGAGGACCCAATAATCCCTGATCCCCCAATTGTTAGCTACATCTTGGTCTGACGATGCGGTTTCTCCGACAACGATATAACCCCCGTCCTTCGTTTGCTTTATGTCGTAGGGCTCATCTTGATCGCTTCCCCCATAGTTATTTTCCCAAACAATTTTGCCCGTGTCGTTCAATTTTACGACCCAATAATCGCGACCGCCATTATTATTACTCACATCGATATGAGCGGAATCCGAGCATCCCGTTACT
>CAZIGO010000022.1:19937-20393 GCA_964538595.1 uncultured Chitinophagales bacterium
TATAGCCTCCATCCGATGTTTTATCAATGGCTCGTCCCCGGTCATAACCTCCGCCTCCATAATTTTGTTCCCATTTTATCGTTTGGCTGGAGCTGGATAAAAGGCCAATACCTGCTATTAATAAAAATAATAGTACTAAAGATTGTCCGATGCGGGAGGGTAGATGATTCTGCATAATTCTATTTATTTTGATTATAATTATTCTTTTAGCTAAAATATGCCTCTAATATATCAATTATTGATGAATTTTACAACTAGAGGGCGAATTATTAAGGAAGTTCGGGAGCACATAGATAACTTGTTAATCATTCGCTCTCCATTTGGAGTGGGTCGGCCATAGAGTTCCCCACTGGTCCTTCCGCGTGTCTGGTCCTTCCGCGTGTTAGGGAAAGCGGGTTGGTTTTTTTACCTTAGTGGTAATAATTAATCTTAACTCGAAACCCCGGTTACTTTATG
>CAZIGO010000023.1:0-5086 GCA_964538595.1 uncultured Chitinophagales bacterium
GTCGGAACGGTGGATCAGATCATCAAATTGCCCCGGCTAAACGAGTAAATATCCATACTGATAATGGTATTGTTAAGGGAGTGTTTGGTTGGCCCGCTATTCACACTCGGAAAAATTTAAACCAAAAAGAAGAATTAGCGCCGCAAACTGATAAAATATTTATCGATTGTGGTTGTGATTCTAAAGAGGAGGTTGAAGAGCTGGGCGTCCATGTAGGTTGTGTGGCTACCTTCGAAGATAAATTTATGACCCTCAATGGTAATTATTTTGTGGGGCGTGCGATTGATAACCGAGTAGGAGGTTTGATCATTGCTGAAGTATTGAGAAAATTGAGTGAAAATGATGAAAAGTTGCCCTTTGGATTGTATGCAGTTAATTCAGTACAGGAAGAAGTGGGACTGAAAGGCGCACAAATGATTACAGAAACAATCCAACCGGATGTAGCTATTATAACGGATGTTGGACATGACACCACTACGCCCCATATTAATAAAAATGCGGAAGGAAAGTTTAAATGTGGAGAAGGCCCGATTTTAACCTATGCCCCGGCTGTCCAAAATAACTTACTTCAACTCATATTGGATACCGCTAAGGAGAATGATATTCCTTTTCAACGGGAAGCTGAATCGGGGGCCACGGGGACAGATACCGATGCCTTTGCGTATTCTAATGGTGGAGTGGTCTCTGCCCTTATCTCTCCTCCTATTAAATACATGCATACAACCGTAGAATCAGTGAAAAAGGAAGATGTGGAAAATGTAATCCGCCTTATTTATCACTCTCTGTTACGGATAGAGGCGGGGCATAATTTTAAATACCTGAGTTAGGCAAATAGGCTTATCCGCGCTCCTTTACTTTAACTCCTAAAAAAGCTCCTAAGCTTCCCAGGAGACTTCCATATACCAATAATATCAAACCTGTTTTGATTAAAGTACCGGTAGGTAAATTATGAGGAAGGGCAAGTCCGGTTAATTGCTCAATAGAGGAGATGAGTGTGCTCGATAATAAAAATAAACCGGCCAGTAAGAACAGAAGTCCTAATCCTAACCCAATTACCAATCCTATTGATACTACTCCCCCTTTGGAAGGCGTATTTTTACGCGTATAGCTTCCCGTGAATCCTCCGATAAGAGGACCTAACGGACCTGAAATAAAATGTATGATGGGTGGTAGCAAACAGGCGAGAGCCGTCCCGAATCCGATCAGTCCACCAACTATATAGGAAAGCATGGTTTTTGGTTCAAATTTAAAAAAATAATTGTTGTATCTATCCATTACAGATAAATAAATTTTTGTAGTATAATTTTTAAGATTGTATAAATTTTTTATATTTGTGATCGTTAAAAATAGCTTTTATATTTTTTCATCAAAATCCATCTATTATGGAAAAGTTAGCTCAAGAAGATATGGAGCTTCTTCAAGGTGGTGTTTGCTTAGAGCCTGTTTCTTCATTGACAGGTCAATGCATTACTCCTTGTGAGCTTAATCCGCAATCTGATGCTTGCATTCAATAAGTAAGCTTAGATAATATTAAGGCCCCTCCTGCTTATAGAGTAGAGGGGCCTTTTTTTATTACAGTGGAATCAGAAATTAAAAATGAAACAACAATCAAAGGCGACCGATTTTTTTCAAAGGATATATCAGTCGGTAGAATTTATTCCCCTTTCTTTAATCCTTATTCTATTACATATAGCTTCCAGTTTTTTGATCTCTGAATACGTGTTGACCGACCAGGTGTATTACAATACCTATAGTGAGCAGGTTACAATGGAGCGTATAGATGAGCAGTTAGAGACACAACAGAAATGGAAGTGGGTGGGCTATTCACTTATTCCGCTCATGATTTTAATTAAAATGGGATATACTGCACTTTGTTTAAATATTGGAACCCTGTTTGCTGGCTTCCGCGTTTCTTTTAAAAAACTCTTTCAGATTGCAATAATTGCTGAATCTGTATTGGTACTTGCTTCTTTAGCGAAGGTTTTCTATTTAGGTTTTATAGTGGATGTTAATGTTTATCAGGATTTTCAATACGCTTATCCGCTTTCTTTACTTCATTTCGTAGAACCGGGTTCCATACCTGCCTGGTTACGTTACCCCTTTCAAACGCTTAATTTGTTTGAGGTAACTTACTGGTGTTTCTTAGCGGCCGGCATAAGCTGGTTGATTAAACGCTCTTATAGAAAAAGCTTTTCATTAGTAATGAGTTCCTATGGTGTCGGGCTGCTAATATGGATGGTTTTTGTGGTATTTATGAGCATTAATTTGAGTTGAGGTATGTCGAAATTTTGGAAAATAAGTATTGTGGTAGTGTTGTTAGGAGGGGTGGGTTATATGTTATTCAGTATTATAACGACCTGGCAACATAAAAAAACTGCCCGCCAAAAGAGAAAACAACTCCCCTCTTTTTCTTTTATGACTTTGGATAGTGTTTCCTATACAAAGGAACGATTACCGGAAGATCAACCGTTAGTTGTTGTTTATTTTAATCCCAAATGTGGAAGTTGTGAATATCAGTGGAAACAGATCAAAACTCATATAGACGAGCTGGATGATTTCTTTTTCCTACTGGTATCGGGCAGATCCTCTACTGTTTTAAAGAATTTTGAGAAAAAACAATCCTTGGAGCAGTATAATAATATCCAATTAGTAAAGGATCACAAGGATATGTTTTATGATCTGTTTGGTACCCGGGAATATCCTTCGCTATTTATTTATAATAGCCAGGGAAAGTTGATAAAATCCTTTGACGGCGCCGTGAAGGCAAAAGTTATCCGAAATACATTAAAAGAAAGGGAAGAGTAAGGGCGGGTCAACTATGAAGAAGCAATATCGTGCATATTTTGTCAGGCAGCGGGATCAATCTGATTGTGGTGCTGCTTGCTTAGCCATGATTATAAAGTATTATACGGGGTTTCCCCGGTTGGAGCACTTACGTACTATTAGTGGCACGACAAAACAAGGCGCTACCATGCTTGGTTTGTACCAGGCGGCTCAAAAGGAAGGGTTATCGGCCGAAGCTTATAAAGCTGATCTGGAAAACTTAAAACAAATACAGCAACCCTGTATTTTGCATGTGGTAAAAGAGGGCTATTTGCTCCATTATATTGTCTGCTTTACTTATGAAAAAAACCGTTTTATTGTTGCCGATCCGGCGGAAGGAGTAAAAGAACTTTCGGCTTCAGAATTAGATAAAATATGGCACTCCCGGGCCCTGCTGACCCTCTCTCCTACCCAGGATTTCCGTACCGATCAACCGGGCAAAAGGTATACGCATTGGCAATGGTTTAAATCCTTAATATGGCAGGATACAAATTTGTTAGGAATAGCGGGAGTATTAAGTGTATTTACGACAATTCTCGGATTAGTGGTACCTATTTTTTCTCAGAAGTTGATTGATCAGATCTTACCGGAGGATCACCGGTTGAAACTCATCATAGGGCTGAGCTTATTGTGTTTCCTGTTATTAGTGCGGAACGGGCTCAATTACTTAAGGGAGTATTTTTTGATTTGGCAAACCAAGGATTTCAACAACAGAATCATTGATCGGTTTTATGGTTCCTTACTTCACCTTCCTAAAGCATTTTTTGATACGCGGAAGGTAGGAGAGTTGGTGGCCCGTATGAACGATACGGTTCGTATACAAAATGCCGTAAGACATTTGACGACTAAAATTATGGTAGATATCATATTAGTACTGATAGCAACCGTTGCGATATTAGTTTATGAACCGGGATTGGGGTTATTAGTGGCGTTGTATATTCCTTTGTATTTTGGTGTTACCTATTACTTTCATGATGAAATTGTCCAGCGTCAACGTTCAGTGATGCAATATTTTGCTCAAACTGAAAGTCACTATGTAGATACGATACAAGGCATCGGAACGATAAAATCAAGTAATAAAGAGGATTATTTTTCACATAAAACGCGCTCTATATACAACAAATTCCAATCGGCCATTTATAATTTGGGATTGGTTCGTATTCGATTCAATTTGGTAACCGATATTATCAGTTCCCTCATCATTGTTGTCTTATTATCCTGGGGATCATTTAAAGTATTTCAGGAAAGCCTGACCTTGGGGGCCTTTATGGCTATTATACAGTTGGTGTTGTTGAGTATGCCGGCGATTGGCCGTATTGCACTGACAAATGTTCAATTACAGGAAGCGCGGGTCGCCTTTGAAAGAATGTTTGAATTTTCTGCCTTACCGCCGGAGTACAAGCTGGAAAAAGAAAAACAAAAGACGAATATTGATGACCTGCAACAAGTGGAAATAAAAGATATTTCGTTCCAGTTTCCCGGTCGTTCGCCGTTACTGCAAAATGTCAATCTTACGCTCTCTAAAAATAAACTGGTGTGCCTGTGGGGAGAGAGTGGTTCGGGGAAAAGTACATTACTCCAAATTTTGCAAGGATTTTATTCTTATGAAAAAGGTGTCATTAAAGTGAATGGCATTCCCTTGTCTGATTATAATTTGAGAGATTGGCGTCGGGTGATAAGTTATGTGCCTCAACAGGTGAAGATTTTTAATGGGAGCCTTCTGTACAATATTGCTCTCTCTCCTAAAGAAGCGAAACAAGAAGCCGCTAAACAATTTTGTGAAGAAAAAGGGTTCCAATCGTTTTTTACTGATTTTCCGCGGGGCTATAATACAATATTAGGGGAAGAAGGAGTCAATATTTCAGGGGGACAACAACAATTGGTGGCTATTGCACGGGCTCTTTTCCAACGCCCTCAGTTACTATTATTAGATGAAGCGACGGGGGCTATGGATCGCCGTACCGAAAACTATATTTTAAATGTTCTCCAGCAACTGAAACCCCATATGGCCATCTTATTAGTCACTCATCGGTTGAAGATTGCAAAATCGGTGGATTACATCTACACTCTTCGAGAAAAGACAATAAAAGCTTCGGGGAATCATGGAGAGTTGTTAGAGCAAGATAAGGAGTATGCTCAATCTTGGCAAGAGTTGGAGGAGTAAAATTGCCCTTAAATGTTAAAAGGAGATGCAACCCTTATCGGTTTGTTCTCATCAATATATAATAAGTTGCATATTTTGGTGAAGTTTTGTTAAATTGAA
>CAZIGO010000023.1:5096-20148 GCA_964538595.1 uncultured Chitinophagales bacterium
CCTTTTATAAAATATAAAAGCTTGTATTTATCATTTGTTAAATTGAAATTTAATATAAAGTTAGTTACTCGCTAAAAAGTTATTATTATGCGTCACTATATTTATTCAGTTTCCTCTCTTATAGTTTTTCTATTATTGGTAGGTCCTTCTTTTAACTCGCCGCTCCAAGCTGATACGTACAAAGTAACTACGACAGTAGACAGTGTTGGTGCACAGTCAATCCGAGGGGGCATTGTTTGGGCTAATAGTAATTTTGGTAAAGATACTATTGAGTTTGACCTGCCCGATTCGAGTAAAGTGCACGTACTTAAAATAGACAGTTCGCTCCCTTGTATTAAAGACACACTGGTGATAGATGGTTTTACACAGCCGGGAGCATCTCCTAATACCAATAATATAACGCAAGGAATTAATGCGGAGCCTGAAATTATGTTGTATAATAATGATAGCGTACGGGTGGGGTTGTGTTTAAGATATAATACCGCTGATGAATCGGTTATCAGAGGATTGATTATACCGAATTTTGGCGACCCGGGTAGTTTTAATAAGGGAGTGGGCATTAATATAGCAAGCGCTTCCAAAGTAAGTGTAGAGGGTTGCTTTATTGGGGTAGATAGTACGGGAAAGCGAGGCTATTTTAATCAAAGAATAGGTGTTTTGGTCGATTCGATGAGTAACTTTAATCGCATTGGGGATACAGTGCCAGCTGCCCGAAATTTGATCTCAGGCCTTCAGTATCGGGGAGTATTTTGTCGACAAGGGTACACAAGTATTAGTGAGGGTAATAAAATTGTGGGCAATTATATCGGAGTCAACAAGTCGGGACAAGGTTATGTGAAACAGGCCAGTGATACCACTAATGAGTTACAGCCAGCGGCCGGGATATTACTATCGCAAGGAAATGTGGTAGGAGGAAAAACCCGAGACCATCGTAATGTAATACTGGGAACGTCCAGTAATGGTATTCAAGTGGTGGGGGATTCCAATAGTATTGGAGGAAATTTTATAGGTGTGACTGCTGATGGCAGAAATATATTATCCGATACAATTTGGTATGGTATTAAGGTGGAAAGTAATTATAATCAGATAGGAGCCCCGGGTTACGAAAATGTTATTGCAGGTTGTAACTATGGAATAGGGTTTGCTTATGATTTTGATTACACGATGAGAGGTAATATAATCTCAAATAATTTTATAGGCACAGATAAATCGAAAAAGAAAGACTGGGGCAATTATTATTATGGAATTTATATGTATGAAGATTCAGGAGCATTTGATTGTGATGATATAAAATACAATGTGATCGGCGCAATTGGACCGAACAGAGGCGGAAATGTAATAGCTAATAATGGACGAGGAGGAATTAAGTTAGAGGCTGCGGGAATTACTGACCCCACTAATTGTTATTCCATGGTAAGAAATCGTATTAAGCGCAATGTTTTTTGGGGTAATGGTGGACCGGAAATTACATTAGTTGATAGTGCCAACTTAGAAAAATCCCCTCCCGTGATTAGTAGTATCACTAAAGCCGGTTTTAACAAAGTGGACATTACCGGTAGTAGTATATATGGAGATAGTATTGAAATATATTGGTCGAAAAATAATCAGGCATTCAGGTATATCACAACAGTAGTTACGAATTCTATGGGAGTTTGGTCGGCAACCAATGTTCCCGTTAAACGAGGCATCCGAATTAAAGCAACAGCTACCGACACGTTTGGTAATACCTCAACCTTCTCTCCCCCGCAATCATTGCCCTCTAGCCGTATCTTTGGACAAGTTTTTACTCCCAGTGGAGATACAGTCCGCGATTCCACTATAGTTTATGGGTATCGCATTGATAGTAATCGGACGGCTATGACCTTGGTAGATCGAGATACTTTGGGTAAGGTAAGTGGTTATGATACCTATTTCTTAAAAATGCCGATGGGGCGCTATGTAGTTTGGGCACAGCCGAATAAAAATAAATTCGATAATGTATATCCTACCTATTTTAGAAGTAGCGCTAAATGGTCGAAGGCAAAAGAGTTGAAGTTGGGAACGGATACTACTGGAGTAGATATCAAGTTAATCAAAGCCAATAAAACTTTGAATGGAGAAGGTATTATCAGCGGACAAGTAGTAGAAGGCAAAAATTATAATAAGCGCACCCAGGGCGATCCCTTGGCAAATGTAAATTGTGCTGTTGTAGAAACCGGGCGGGACAGTATATACCAATATACGACTACTGATGATTCGGGAAAATTCACATTCAATAATTTGCCGGAAGGTAATTATGATGTACGACCGGAGTTACCGGGTGTCCCTGTTGATACAGGTGGGTTGAATGACTTTGATGTTGATAAATCCGGTACCATTTATGACTCCGTTAGGGTTGAAGTGGATTCTGAACAAGTCACTGTCACAAAACAAAAGAAGGTGAGTGGCGTTAAGACGGTAAGTGAAAGTGCTGTTCAGCTGCAACATATCTATCCTAACCCGGTTAAGGATTACATAAATATTAAGTTGATCAATAAAGTAGCAACTTCCCGTACTGTCACCATTAAAATTCTTGATGTTACCGGCGGTCAAAAATTAAAGTCACAAAAGATTAACCTGGAGAAAGGAGTTACTACTAAACGAATCAAAACTTCTACCTTACCGGCCGGGGTCCTTTTTGTGCGAGTTAGTTCATCTCAGGGGGAAACATTATATCACACCAAGCTCGTTCATATTAAATAATTTCCCTCCACTTGAGTGGACAGACGGTAAGCGGATTTCTACTATATTTTCGGGTAAAAATGTAAATTTGGGGGTATACTGTTTTTTAATAATTAAATGAATGACCGCCCAAACGTATGCATAATTACTTTTCGAAACTTTGGGGTATATCATTTTATATAACAAGCCTGCTTCTCTTCCTTTTAGGCTGCTGGGCTTTCCCGGTTCATGGTCAAGTATATAATTTCCAAAAGTATTCTGTTAAGGAAGGACTACCTTATTCTAATGTGTATAGTTTTACTCAGGATAAGGAAGGCTATCTTTGGATAGGTACGGGGGAAGGGTTGAGCCGCTTTGATGGCCAGGATTTTACTACTTATACGACCTCTCAGGGACTAGCAGAAAATAGTATTACAGCGATTACCAAAACGAAATCCGGCAATATTTGGTTGGGGCATTTGGAAGGCGGTATTTCTTTTTATGATGCTGACAGCGATACTTTTACTACTGTATTGGATACAGCACTCAATAATTTTGTCAACGATATTTATAAAGATGAAAAAGGGCGCATTTGGATAGCAACGGTTGGAGGGGGAGTATATGTTTATGAAGGTGATAATTCAGTTCGTTCAATACAGTTATCGGAGGACAAGGGTATAATCAATATCTTCTCCATAACGGAAGATTATAAAAATAATTTATGGATAGGTACCAATAAAGGAGTATATGTGAAAAAAGAGGAGAACTATAATAAATTAAACGGATTGCCCGGTCAAAAGATCCGGTTCGTATATGAAGATAGTCATCAGAATATTTGGATTGGAAATTATCAAGTGGGCCTCATCTATATTCCTAAAAAAACTTTAACCGCTTACCCCCTTTCTAAATTACCGGTATCAGCCAAAACATTTACTCCGCAAAACTCTAAACTGGGTAATAAAAGTGTTTATTGTATAACAGAAGGGAAGCAAGGGCATTTATGGTTAGGCACATTAGGAGGGGGGATCAGTAAATTTACTGTAACTAACAGAACTCCGTTGAAAGGCTATTTTCAACCATTTAGCAAAAAGAATGGACTGAGTTCAAATAAAATTTGGACACTTGATGTTGATAATGAAGGGAATATCTGGGTAGGAACAATTGGAGGGGGAGCTACTAAAATTCCTTTCAACTATGATCGGTTTCAACTTTATAATAAAAAAACAGGACTGAACAGCGATTTAGTTTGGGCCCTGACACAGAGCAGTCGCCATTATTATTGGATTGGGACGAATGCTGGGTTTACAAAAGCCAATTATGGGGCGCCGGTGCAGCGATTATCGCGGTTCCATAACTCTGCTGACATCGATTATAAATACAATACTATTGGGGTATATCGTTCCTCTGACAATAAAATTTGGGTGGGTACGGGAGAAAGCAAATTTGGTTCTTATACTCTCAATAGAGACTCAGGTTTGTCACCACAACAGTTGCGTTGTATAACAATAAAAGGGGAACAAGCCGGGGTATACCGCTATTATGATGTGATACAGCAACAGGGAAAGGTTTGGTTGGCCTTTAACCGGGGTATTATGGAGTATGATCCCTCAACAGGTAGAAATAAAAAACATATTTATAATGTGGAAATGTATTGTGCTTACGAAGATGATCCCGGGGACCTATGGTTTGGATCTAAAGGAAAAGGAGTAATAAAATATAACGGGAATTCCTTTATCAAATATGACGACACGCTTGGTTTGCAACATAGTATTATTCACAGTATAAAAGGAGATGAACAGGGGAACCTATGGCTGGGTACAAAAGGAGGAGGTATTTATAAATTTGATGGACGTAAATTTAAGCAATATTCGTTCCCACAACAACATAGTTCTAAAAGTGCTTTTTCTATAGTCGTAGGTAGCAACAATAAAGTTTGGGCAGGAACCAGTACCGGTATAATTCGATTTGATCCTACGACCAAAAAATTTCGTCATTATGGAGAATCGGAAGGATTTTTGGGAGTTGAAAATAATACAGATGCAGCATTCCGGGATAAGGCGGGAAACCTTTGGTTTGGAACAGTGAATGGGGCTGTCAAATATGATCCTTCTGCTGATCGTAAGAATACCACTCCTCCCATCATACATATTACAGGGTTAGAAATTTTTTATGAAGAAGTTCCTTTCCCCAAGGATCATAAGATGTCCTATCAAGACAAGCAGATAACTTTTGAGTATGCTGCCATTTGTTTTACTAATCCACAGGAGGTACGTTACCAGTATAAATTAGAAGGATTTAACGAACAATGGTCGCCCGTCACTAAGAAAACTTCCGTCGAATACTCTAACTTACCACCTGGCGATTACACCTTTAAAGTCAAGGCTTGCAATAATGATAAACTATGGAATAAAACACCGGCTACTTATCGTTTTACCGTGACCCCTCCCTTTTGGATGACCTGGTGGTTTTATGCAAGTTGTGCCTTGTTTGTGGGGTTGGTGGTCTATGGTTTCATTAGATGGCGCACTTACCGGATTCGGCGTGAACGTAATATATTAGAAAATAAAGTTCAGGAGCGGACGAAGGAGTTGCAACAACAGAAGGAAAAAGTGGAAGAAGCCAATAAGACTTTAGCCGATCAGAAACAAATTATTGAGCAAAAAAATAAGGATATTACCGATAGCATTCGTTATGCGCAACGTATTCAACGAGCAATACTCCCTGAAATAAAAATGATTAAGTCCGCCTTCCCTCAATCGTTTGTCCTTTATAAACCGTGTGATATTGTAAGTGGTGATTTTTATTTTTTCGAGCAAGTCAATAATAAAAGTATTATAGCTGCTGTTGATTGCACTGGTCATGGTGTCCCGGGAGCTTTGATGTCTATGATAGGTAATAATGCCTTGGCCCAAATCATCAACGAACGAAATGTTACCGATCCTGCCCATATTTTGAATAGTTTAGATGAGGAAGTGGCTACTACATTACAAAAAGAAACGGACTTAGAAGTGAATGATGGAATGGACATGGTGCTTTGTACCATAGATGAAAAAGATCGTAAGTTAAAAGCTAGTGGCGCTTTACGTCCCCTCTATTTAATCAGGGAAGGAGAATTGATAGAATATAAAGGAAATCGTTTCGCTATTGGAGGTCATTCTTTAGGCATGGATAAGGATTTTCAGGAGGATGAGATTACCGTGCAAAAGGGAGATGTGATCTATATTTTCTCTGATGGTTATCCGGATCAATTCGGAGGACCGAAAGGGAAAAAGTTTATGGTGAAACGATTTAAAAGATTATTAGTTGATATTGCTGATAAAACGATGGCAGAGCAACATCGTATATTGGATGAAACAATACAAGATTGGATGGAAGCTAATGAAGAGGAACAGATAGATAATATTATGGTAATAGGAATTAAGTTTTAAACTCCTTTATTTTTATGGATTGGCTCAAGGAGATGAATGATCAAATTATTAATTGCACTCAATGTCCGCGGTTGGTGGAGTATCGGCAAAAAGTGGCGCGTGAAAAGGTGCGGCGGTATAAAGATCATGAATATTGGGGACGCCCCGTTCCTTCCTTTGGTGACCCGGCTGCTGAATTGTTTATTATTGGGTTAGCTCCTGGTACGCACGGGGCTAATAGAACAGGGCGTATGTTTACCGGTGATGATTCGGGGAATTGGTTATTTCAAGCCCTCTATGAAACGGGCTTTGCTAATCAACCGCATTCTCAACACCGACAGGATGGATTGTATTTGTACAATACTTTCATCTCTTCAATAGTCCGTTGTGTTCCCCCAAAAAATAAACCGAAGGCAGACGAAATTCATAATTGTTCGATATATTTGAAAGAGGAACTGCGGCAGATGGAGAACATCAAAGTGATTCTGACATTAGGCCGTTTGGCTTTTAAACAATATTGCCGTATAGCCCAGTTGAAGGGGATAGAATTTGGACACCATAAGGTTTTCAACATTAATGATAAATTGTTAATAAGCTCATATCATCCGAGTCGACAGAATACAAATACCGGGCGCTTAACCTGGGAAGCATGGCTTAAAGTTTTTGAACAAATTAGTCAACAACTAAATGAAAAAAAGTTTGCGTAAAGTATTTTAGAATTGTAATTTTGTTCTTTCGGTCGTTAATTAAATATAACGACAACTTATAAATCCAAACTTGTCACTTATGCAAGATAAAGGACTAAAAAACCCTAAAGCTGATTTAACGGAGTTAGGTATAACTGATTATCAAACGGCTTATTGGAATCTTTCACCAGCTACCTTAGTGGAAGAAACAATATGCAATGGACAAGGACGATTGGCCGATACAGGAGCTTTAGTCGTTGATACTGGAGAATTTACTGGTCGTGCCCCACATGATCGGTTTATTGTGGATGATGAAGTTACACATGATAAAGTAAATTGGGGCAGTGTCAATAAAAAGTTTGACGCTGAAAAGTTTGAGCAACTCTATAATAAAGTAACTAATTACTTTGCTGATAAAGATATTTATGTAAGAGATGCCTATGCTTGTGCAGATGAAGACTATCGCCTTAATATTCGGGTGGTAAATGAACTGCCGTGGCAAAACTTGTTTGTTTATAATATGTTCCTTCGCCCCGACGAAGAAGAGATAAAAAATGCTCAACCGGAGTGGACTGTGTTGTGTGCCCCCAGTTTAGAAGCAGATCCTCAAAAGGACGATACCCGGCAAGGTAATTTCGTCATTATTAACTTCAGTCAAAAAATGGTTATCATTGGCGGTACCGGTTACGCCGGAGAAATTAAAAAGTCTATTTTCTCCGTGCTTAATTTTATCCTCCCTTATGAGGAGAATGTATTGTCGATGCATTGTTCGGCAAATGTAGGGGAAGATAATGATACCGCTATCTTCTTCGGGCTTTCCGGTACTGGTAAAACTACTCTCTCCGCTGATACCAATCGACAACTTATTGGTGATGATGAACACGGTTGGAGTGATGATTCGGTGTTTAACTTTGAAGGAGGGTGTTACGCCAAAGCCATTGACTTGACGGAAGAAAGTGAGCCGCAGATCTATAACGCTATTAAGTTTGGGACTATTGTGGAAAATGTGAAGTTTGAAGATGGTGAACGGGCGATTGATTATACGGATGATTCCAAAACAAAAAATACCCGGGCGGCTTATCCGATCTATCACATTGATAATGCCATGCGACCCTCTAAGGGGCCTGTGCCGAAAAACATATTCTTCTTAACATGTGATGCGTTTGGTGTTCTTCCTCCGATATCTAAGTTGAATGCAGGTCAGGCTATGTATCACTTTATTTCCGGCTATACAGCCAAAGTGGCCGGCACGGAAGCGGGTATCACGGAGCCCAAAATGGCTTTTTCCGCTTGTTTTGGTGCCCCTTTCTTACCGCTCCATCCTACTAAGTATGCGGAAATGTTGGGGGAAAAAATGCGAGAACAAGATGTCAATGTGTGGTTAGTTAATACAGGGTGGACAGGCGGCCCTTATGGCGTAGGTAAGCGAATTGATTTACCTTATACACGGTCGATGGTGTCTGCAGCCTTAGAAGGAAAATTAGATGATGTTGAGTATGAGAAGCATTCTATATTCGGCTTAGCTATGCCCAAGTCTTGTCCTGAGGTGCCCAGTGAATTGCTAAACCCCAGAAAAACTTGGGAAGATAAAGAAAAGTATGATAAGAAAGCCAATGAATTGGCGAAGGCATTTATTGAGAATTTTGAAAAATATGCCGATCAGGCCAATCAAGAAATACGGGCGGCCGAACCCAAGGTATCTATTAAAGTATAGCAGTTACAGTTATTATTTAACTGTTTATTGACAAGTAATAACCGATGTTTCCCCTTAGAGGGAAGCATCGGTTTTTTTAATGGTCTGCCATCTTTTTTGACTGGTAATTTAGCCTTTTATGCAATAGAAGTTTCCAATACTTGCTCCTTCCCTAAGTATCCCGTTAACGTGTCTCCCGGTTGGACGGGACCAACACCACTTGGAGTGCCGGTAAATAATAGATCGCCTTTATTGATAGTAAAAAATTGAGAGATATAGTGAATAAGGTAATCAAAAGAGAATATTAGCTGAGTACTATTTCCCTCTTGCACTTTTTGGTCGTTTTTGAAAAGGGAAAAGGTGAGGGCTTCTTTGCTGGAAAATTGAGCATAAGGGAGCCATTTACCGACGGCAGCACTATTATCAAACCCCTTGGCAATTTCCCACGGATGCCCTTCTTTTTTTAGCTGTCGTTGCAAATCACGAGCTGTAAAATCTAGTCCTACTGTGATATGTTCATAAAAATCGGGGGCGGTGGCTAAGTCGATTTGATATCCTGTTTGGGCCATCTTAATCACCAACTCGGCCTCATAATGCAATTCTTCCGTAAAGGTTGGGTATGAGAGAAAGGATTTTTCTAATAAAGCAGTGGCGGGTTTAAGAAATATGAGTGGATGTTCCGGGACCTCTCCTCCCATTTCTTGAGCATGGAGAGCATAATTTTTACCGATACAAAATATTTTCACAAGTAAAAAGGTTTGATCGTTATTCGTTATAAGCGTTCATCGTATGTTGTAATCCTTTCCGTCCAAAGCTAAGAATAGCTTCGGCCGCTTTGGGAATGGCATCGGCAAGCTCATCGTTTTCTTCGCGTGTCCACTTGCCTAATACGTAGTCGACTTGTTGTCCTTGGGGAAAATTATGTCCGATACCAAAGCGGAGTCGTGGATATTGGTTGGTCCCTAAATGTTTGTTAATATTTTTGAGCCCATTATGTTCTCCTGCACTTCCTTTTGGTTTTAGACGTATTTTACCGAGCGGCAGATCAATATCATCTACCACAATGAGACACCGGTCAAGCGGAATAGATTCTGCTTGTCGCCAATAGTTGACGGCTTTACCGCTTCGGTTAACGAGGGTAGTGGGTTTAATAAGACAAAAATTACGTCCGGCATATTGAAAAGAAGTTTGATAAGCATGACGAGTGTGATCAAACTCACACTCATACTGATCAGCCAACTCGTTAATTATCCGAAAGCCGACATTATGACGCGTATTGATATATTGTTGGCCGACATTGCCCAGGCCGACAATCAAGTACTTCAAAGTGAATTACTTTACTCTTCTTTCTCTTCTGCTTCGGCCTCCTCTTCTCCTTCTGCTTCTTCCTCACCTTCTTCGCCTTCTGCTGCTTCTTCCTCACCTTCGACAGCTTCACCTTCTTCTTCAAGCTCTTCTCCGATTTCGGGCACTTCTTCGGCTTCGGGGGCTTCGGCGGCCTCTTCGATAGTGGGTATCTCCATTTCGGTACGCGGTGCTCCGATACGTAAGAGCGTAAAATCGGGGTTGGTCAATATCTTTAAATCTTTAGTTTCGATATCTCCTACTTTTATGGAATCGCCGATCTCCAGTTCTTCAATATTGACATCAAGATGATCAGGGAGATTTCGGGGCAGGCCTTGAACTTTTATCATTCGACGTTTCGGTAGAATAACACCCCCTTCTTGGGTCCCCACGGGTGTACCTACAAAACTGATTGGAATCTCTATAGAGATGGGCTTGTCAACCAGTTCTTGGAAGTCGGCATGAATCAAGTTATCTGTAATAGGATCAAATTGAACATCCTTTAAGATAGAGCGATATTCCGTACCGTTTATCTTTATTTTTGAGATATATATGGTGGAGGTATGAATTAATTGCCGGAAGTCAAGTGGAGAAGCAGAAAAATGGACCACTTCTTTACCACCATACAGCACACAAGGTACTTGACCTTGTTGGCGTAACTTTTTGGCAGATTTACTGCCGAATTCTGTTCGTTTCTTCCCTTCGATTGTTATAGTTTCCATAATGATGGGCTTTTGTTAATCATTTTCATCAATTAAGAATAAAGAATCAATAGATCGATATTCGTGGGCATGCCGAATGGCTTTGGCAAATAATTCGGCTGCTGATAACTGGGTAATTTTATCAATATCTTTTTGTAAAGGGAGGGTGTCACACACCGCTAACTCTGTTAGTTCAGACTGTTCTATCTTTTCATAGGCATTTCCAGATAATACAGGATGAGTAATACACGCTCGAACACTTTTAGCGCCTTTTTCCTTCAACATATTGGAAGCACTGGTGAGGGTGCCGGCGGTATCAACCAAATCATCAACTAATACTACATTTTTGCCCTTCACCTCTCCGATCACCGTCATTTCCTCAATTTTATTAGCTTCGGATCGATGCTTATCACATATAACGAGATCTGCATCAAAGTAATTGGCATAAGTACGAGCTCGGGCGGTTCCGCCTACATCGGGAGAAGCGAAAGCTAAGTTATTTAAGCCTAATTTTTCCAAATAAGGCATAAAAATGTAAGTAGCATCCAAGTGGTCAAAAGGAATATCAAAAAAGCCCTGTATTTGAGCGGCATGAAGATCCATCGTCATAATTCGATTGGCACCGGCAGCTGTTAACAGGTTAGCTTTTAGTTTGGCTGCAATAGGTACCCGGGGTTTATCTTTTCTGTCTTGTCGGGCATAACCAAAGTAAGGGAGAGCTACTACAATGTGGTTAGCCGATGCTCTTTTAGCCGCATCTACAATCAGTAAAAGCTCCATGATATTGTTGGAAGGAGGGAAGGTGGATTGGATGATAAACACATAATCCCCCCGCACTGATTCCTGGAAACTGGGCTGGATCTCTCCATCACTGAATTCTTGTATATGACATTTTCCCAGGGGTTGCCCGTATTCTTTAGCGATCTTTTTCGCTAAATATTCAGTGGCGCGTCCTGAGAAAAGTTTTACGTTTGAGGACATAACTTACCAGACTTCACTGCGTTTGCTTGATACTCGTTGAGGAGCAGTCAATTAAATGAAAGTTGCCCGGCCAGGGCTCGAACCTGGAATCTTCAGCACCAAAAGCTGACGTGTTGCCAATTACACCACCGGGCAAAGTGAAATCCTCTCCCTCCTTTCAAGGGACAAGGAACTGCAAAGTTACTAAATCCCGAAAATTTCCACAAATCAAAAGCTAAATTTTTACAAAAGTTCCATGGGTGGTTCTCAAATTAAGGAGTAATTCGTTTAGAACCCCTGTGTAGCATATTGATTCATTAATATAGGGGCATAATAGGTATAATAAATTTTTGAGCAAATACGTTTTATTCTCCGTATTTTTTTTAATTTTGAGTTTTCCAAAAAGGAAAAGCTATATGAAACGGTTTTATCTTATTAATAAGATAGTTGGTGGGGTAGTGTTGGTATTGGCGAGTATTGTCTTTTTATCGACGATGGAACCCACGGTAAGTTTATGGGATTGTGGTGAGTTTATTTCAGCAGCTTATAAATTACAAGTAGTCCACCCTCCCGGCGCCCCTTTCTTTTTAATGGTAGGTCGACTTTTTACCATGTTGGCTTCTGATCCTTCGAATGTTGCTATGATGATGAACTCAATGTCGGCTATGGCCAGCGCTTTTGCTGTACTCTTTTTATTCTGGATTATTACAGGCTTGGCAAAAGAGTTCTTTTTAGACGAAAACAATCATTCGGTACCCTTACATAAGATTATCGTTATTATGGGAGCTGGTATGATAGGGGCCGCTTCTGGAGCTTTTGCTGATTCTTTTTGGTTTTCTGCTGTAGAAGGAGAGGTTTATGCACTGTCTTCCTTCTTTACCATGCTGGTCTTTTGGTGTATTATGAAATGGAAAAATGTAGCGGATCAACCCTATGCCGATCGTTGGCTGCTGTTAATCGCGTTTTTGATGGGCCTGGCTATCGGCGTGCACTTACTGAACTTACTTACTATCCCCGCTATTGTTTTTGTGTATTATTTCGAACGGTATGAAACCACAAGATGGGGAGTAATTAAAACGTTTATCATCGCCTGCGCTATCTTAGGGTTTTTGCAATTTGGACTCATTACGTTATTGCTGCCTGAGTTGATGGCTAATTTTGAATTATTTTTCGTGAATGGATTGGGTTTACCCTTTTATTCAGGCATGTTGTTTTTTGTCATTTTTCTGGTCGCTTTGGTGGGGGGTGGCTTGTACTATACGAAAATTAAAAATCGACCTATCATTAATACAGCCCTATTATGTTTAGCCTTTATTTTGATCGGATATTCTTCCTATACCATGGTGGTTATCCGATCTAATGCGGATCCCTCCATCGATATGAATGATCCCGAAAATCCTTTTAGCCTGAAATCTTATTTGAGCAGAGAACAATACGGGAGCACTCCTTTACTCTATGGACATTATTTTACCGCTGATGTAGTGGATCAAAAGAAGGGAAATAAAAATTATTATCAGGCGGAGGACAAATACAAAGTGAAAGGTCATAATGTTAATCAAGAGTATGATCCGGAACATAAGACCTTTTTCCCCCGCGTTTGGAATAATCGGCGCGGCAAATATGTCCGGTTTTATAGAAATTGGCTCGACCTTGAAAAGGGGGAAAAACCGGATTGGTTAGAAGACAACTTATACTTTTTCTTCAGTTATCAGTTAGGATGGATGTATTGGCGATATTTTATGTGGAACTTTTCGGGCCGCCAGAATGACAATCAAGGACATGGGAATGTTAAAAATGGTAATTGGATAAGTGGACTTCCTTTTATCGATGCCCCCCGCCTGGGCCCCCAAACTGATTTGCCCAAAAGTATGCGACAAAATGACGCCCGCAATGAGTTTTATATGCTCCCCTTCTTATTAGGTATAATCGGTTTGCTTTTTCATTTTAACCGGGATCAGGAAGGGGCCACGGTTGTCGCACTATTATTCTTTTTTACGGGCATAGCTATTGTCATTTATTTGAATCAAGAGCCTTTGCAGCCTCGAGAACGGGATTATTCCTATGCGGGCTCCTTTTTAGCCTATGCGATTTGGATTGGAATGGGGGTGATTGCTGTCTATGATTTTCTGGTTCAAAAAATTAATAAAAAAGGAGCCGCGATTTTGGCTTGCTTGCTCTGTGCCCTGCCTCCCACGTTAATGGGAACACAAGGTTGGGATGATCATGATCGCTCCGGCCGTTATGCGGCCCGTGACTTTGCCGTCAATTACTTACAATCCTGTCCCCCTAATGCCATTCTTTTTACACAAGGGGACAATGATACTTACCCGTTATGGTATGCGCAAGAGGTGGAAGGTATACGTACCGATGTGAGAATTATTAATTTGAGTCTATTATCAGTAGATTGGTATATTAGCCAACTCAAGAAAAAAGCGAATGATGCGCCAGGAGTGCCCTTTAGTATGGCAGAAAAGAAATACCGGGGAAGATCACGGGACTATATTCCCTTTCATCCTTACTATAACAATGAAAAGCTGCCGCAAGACAAGTATTATAATGCTAAAAAAATTGTTAATATTATCAAAAGCAACAAGTCGAGCACTCGTGTGCGTAGTTCGGGAGGGCGAAAAATCGATTATTTACCCGCTCGAAAGCTCAAAATACCCGTTGATAAGAAGGAGATTTTACAAAAAGGCGTGGTAAGCCAAGAAAATAAAGATGAGATCGTTTCTTCTATAAAATGGAAAATCCCTAAAAAACACCTGATAAAAAGTAATTTGATGTTGTTGGATTTAGTGGCTAATTATGATTGGGATCGTCCTATATGTTTTGCGGTGTCAGTGAGTCCGGGCGCTTTTATAGGATTGAAAAAATATTTCCAGTTGGAAGGGTTGGTATATCGTTTTGTTCCTATTAAAAGTAAAGTTTCTCGGGGACGAGTTGATAATATTAATGTGGATGCTATGTATGAAAATGTAATGCAGGATTTTCGATGGGGGAATATCGCTGATTCAGGCAAACACATGGGAACTAACTTGCGCCGAATGGCTATGAACCTTCGAATACAAGTCAATCAACTGGGAACAGCATTGATCAATCAAGGGAAAAAAGACTCGGCCGTAAAAGCGCTGGACAAATCTGTGGAAGCTATTCCCCATT
The DNA here is from genome assembly GCA_964538595.1 of uncultured Chitinophagales bacterium. Classification (GTDB taxonomy): domain Bacteria; phylum Bacteroidota; class Bacteroidia; order Chitinophagales; family CAZIGO01; genus CAZIGO01. Next base: position 19,726 of record CAZIGO010000023.1, read on the forward strand.
GTAATGTGCCTTATAATATGGTGATGCTCCAAACAGCTCAAACTTATTATAGAGCAGGTGAGCCGGATAAAGCTCGTCCCATTGCTCGTAAAGTGTTTAACTTATATGCCGATGATATTGATTATTATATGCGGTTACGTAAGAACTATCCGGAATTTTTTAAAGCCTATCGAAAAGATTTTCGGCGGGCAGCAAGGGGCGTTTTACCCCGAGTGGTGAAAATGGCTCGACAGCATGAGGATAAAGAATTGCTGGAGGAAGTTCGTCCTCAATTTAATGCCCTTCGTAAACGGTTAGGCGGTGGTGGAGGCTCTCTCCAGTAAGCGAACAATCGAGCCGGCTTGTTATTACACTTAATTTTAGCGTAAATAATTTTCGTGATTGCTCAATCTTCTTCATCCTATACTTATATCACAGGTTTTT
>CAZIGO010000024.1:0-1896 GCA_964538595.1 uncultured Chitinophagales bacterium
TGTCCTTTATAAATATAAACGCCATGACGAAGCCCATCGCTATACCATAAGAGGTTCTCCAAACTACCGATATCACTTGCCCGTAAAAGAATCGGGGTTAAAATGTTACTAATGGCCTCTGAGGCGGTACGAGCCACTCGCGAAGGAATATTAGGAACGCAATAGTGCATAACATCATACTTTTTAAAGAGGGGATCATCGTGCGAAGTAACTTCCGAAGTTTCAAAGACCCCCCCCTGATCACTGCTCACATCTAATATAATTGCCCCTGATTTCATATTAGATACCATATCCTCGGTCACATATATAGGAGTGCGTCCCGCTTCTGAATGCACTGCTACTATAGCTACATCAGCAGTTCGCAACTCTTTACGAAGTATTTTAGGTTTAATGACAGAGGTAAAGAGCTTACGGCCTATATTATTTTGTAATCGCATTAACTTATAGAGGGAATTATCGAATATTTTAACTTCCGCTCCTAACCCTAACGCAGTTCGTGTTGCAAACTCCCCCACTACACCACCCCCCAAGATAACAACTTTAGCCGGCCGAACTCCTGTTACACCTCCCATCAGAATACCCTTACCATCATTTACATTACTCATATATTCACCGGCCATCAAGATAGCCGTATTCCCGGCAATTTCGCTCATAGAACGCACAATAGGGTAAGTGTCGGCAGCATCTTTAATATATTCAAACGCCAGCGCATTCACTTTTTTGTTCATTAATTGCTTTATATTCTCTCCTTCCAAGGTGGGCAAATGAAGGGGAGAAATCAAAGTTTGCCGAGGGCGCATCAGATTGATCTCCTCGGGCAAAGGAGGAGTAACCTGTAAAATAATATCAGCTTTATATACTTTCTTCAAATCTTCTGCTATTTCAGCACCAGCCTCAGTATAATCAATATCATAGAAGTGAGAGCCGTCTCCTGCTCCTGATTCTACGACTACCCGGTGACCATTATTAACCAATAACTCTACCGAATCAGGAGTCAAGGCAATTCGCCGCTCTTGGAATGAACGTTCCCGGGGTAACCCTATAAACAATTCCCCTCCCCCTTTTTTGAGCTTAGCAGGTTGTTCTAAAGGAGCAATACCTCCAGAAGGAGATATTTCAGAAAGTTTGGATTTACCGGATTTTTTTTCACTCATTTTCTTGGATTGTGATCTTACGGTTGTAATCTTCAGTTATCTCCATTTTTATAGCCAAATAGGAAGTCGGTAACAAATGTACAATGATTTCCGGCCATTCTATAAAACATAAGTTTTCATTATAAATGTAATATTCTAACCCCGCTTCAAGGGCTTCGGCATCAGATTCAATACGATACAAATCCAAATGAAATACTTCCTCTCCGCTTGCTGCCCTCTTTACATCAGTAGGAGTATCAATTTTGTATACATTGGCAATAGCAAAGGAAGGACTCTGGATGTGAGTTGTTACTCCCAAACAACGACAAAAATACTTTATGAAAGTTGTTTTTCCTACACCCAACGGTCCCTTAAAAGTAAAGATATTTTTATTTTGATAAAATTGCAATATTTCACGGGCAATATTTGTTAATTCTGTTTCATTTTCTACGATATAGGAATTAGTAGACATAGGAGATCAGTACCACTTATTTAGGAGTATAAAACGCCAGCGGAATGATCATTTCTTCTAAAGAAATACCGCCATGTTGGAAAGTGTTGTTAAAGAACTTAACATAATAATTATAATTATTGGGATACACAAAATACTTATCTTGCAAAGCAAATATAAAAGAAGAGCTTACATGGGGTCGGGGAAGATAAGCTTTTTGTGGATCACTGAAGGCCAATACATCCTCGGGGTCATATTGTAGATCTTTGCCGTTTTTATATCGCAAATTAGTAGAGGTATTACGATCACCTA
>CAZIGO010000024.1:1908-10745 GCA_964538595.1 uncultured Chitinophagales bacterium
CCCCGACTTGTATAGTTCCATGATCAGTAGCCAACACGACCTGCACCTCTTCATCAGCAAGTTTCTTTATAATTTCCCATAAAGGCGAATGTTCAAACCAAGATCGGGTTAAGGAACGATAGGCCGAGTCGTCACTTGCTAACTCTTTCAACACTTCCATCTCATTACGCGCATGAGATAGCATATCTACAAAATTATAGATAATTACATTAAAATCATTCTGCATCAGGTTATTTAGGTTACTTTGAACCTTTTGGGCATATTGAGGGTTCAATATTTTATTATAACTAAAGCGAAGCGAACGCCCCTCACGTTTCAACAATCCTTCTAATAATTCTTCTTCATAGTCATTTTTCCCTCCTTCTTCCTCATCATCCTTCCAAAGATTGGGGTACTGTTTGGCAATCTGGCCAGGCATCATGCCGGCAAATATAGCATTTCGACTATATTGAGTAGTCGTTGGTAAAATACTATACAAATAGCTTTCTTCTTCCAAATGATAATATTGTTCAATGAGCGGCTGTAATACTTTCCATTGATCCAAGCGTAAATTATCAATTAAAATAAAAAAGGTAGGCCGATCTTCTGCTAATGCAGGGAAAACCCGGTCGGTTAACAAGTTATGAGACATAACGGGACCCTCTTCTGGCGAGCCTTTCAACAGATCCAGGTAATATTTTTTGATAAACTTGTTGAACGCGGTATTCGCTTCTTTTTTTTGCATAACTAAAATCTCTTCCACTTGATCATCCTCCGAATTTTCCAATTCCAACTCCCAATACACCAGCTTTTTATAAATCTCATACCAATCTTCATGATCCCGGGCTTCTTCCACTTCCATACTTATATTTCTAAACTCTTTCTGATAAGCCATCATAGATTTCTCTGAAATAAGGCGTCGGTCTTCCAGGTTTTTCTTAATTGTTAAAAGCACCTGTTTAGGATTGACGGGTTTGATTAAATAATCATTGATCTTGGCTCCGATAGCATCTTCCATTAAGTCCTCCTCTTCACTCTTAGTAATCATTACTATCGGTAAATTTGGATGGGTAGTTTTTATTTCCTCAAGAGTTTCTAAACCTGATAAACCCGGCATTTGTTCATCCAGGAATATAATATCGTAATTTTGCGTTTCACATTTCTCAATAGCATCCTGTCCATTAGTTACAGTTTCTACTTGATAACCTTTTTCTTCAAGAAACAGGAGTTGAGGTTTCAGCATATCTATTTCATCATCAACCCAAAGAATTGTAACTTTGTCCATAGTATATCATTTTAAAAATCCGCAATATAAGTTTATTGGTAAGATAAAAAACGATAAAAGGAAGCCAAATGTTTTAATCATTCCCTTTTAATTTCATTTGCGGTGCGATATTTAAAATATCACACATATTGCAGAAACAGCATATCATATTTAATGATCCTATTTACGGTTTTATCAAGATTCCTACCGGTCCTGTATTTGAGCTTATTGAGCATCCCTATATGCAACGGTTGCGTCGTATATCACAGCTGGGACTTTCTCATTTGGTATACCCCGGTGCTTTGCACACCCGCTTTCATCATGCCCTGGGAGCAGTACACTTAATGAACCAAGCTTTAGAAACGCTTGATTCCAAAGGACACGAAATAACTCCAGCAGAAGAGCAAGGAGCTTTAATAGCCATATTGCTTCATGATATTGGGCACAGCCCTTTTTCTCATACTTTAGAAAAAAGTATTGTACAAGGGTTACACCATGAATCGCTTTCTCAATTTTTAATAGAAAAACTTAACGTAGAATTTAATGGACAATTAGATATTGCCCTGGAAATTTTCAAAGGAACTTACCCCAAAACTTTCCTCAATCAATTAGTAAGCAGTCAGTTGGATGTCGATCGAATGGATTATTTGACGCGCGACAGTTTTTTTACAGGAGTGTATGAAGGAACTATCGGTTATGATCGATTGATTAAAATGCTTGAAGTTCATGAGGGAGCCCTAGCGATAGAAGCGAAAGGCATTTATTCAGTAGAAAATTTTATAATTGCTCGCCGATTGATGTATTGGCAGGTATATCTTCATAAAACCGTATTAGCTGCAGAACAAATGTTAACACGTATATTAGAACGCGCCCGGGAATTATTACAAAATGAAACAGAGTTATTTACCACTCCTGCCCTCCAGTTTTTTCTCAAAAACCACGTGACCACCAAGGAAATTCGACAAAACAAGAACGCCTTAGAGCATTTTGCTCAATTAGATGATTTCGACATTCTGTTTTGTATTAAAAGATGGCAAAGCCATAACGATTTCATACTCTCTCAACTTTGCCAACGCTTGCTTCAGCGACGTTTACTTAAAGTAGAACTACAAACCGAAGCTATTGCGCCGGAACGTTTTAATAAAATCCAACAACAAATTATTGACTACTTCAACATAAGTAAAGCGGAATCACGTTACTTAGTATTTACAGACAGTACAACCAATAGTGCTTACAATCCAGCTGCTCCTGAAATTAATATCCTATTTAAAGACGGTACCGTTAAGGATGTGGCACGAGCATCCGATCAGTTAAATATTTCGGTCTTGTCTAAACCCGTAAAAAAGTATTATATTTGCTATCCAAAAGATATCAAAGGGGAATAACATGGAATTTACGGCCGCTGAATTGAGTAAACAATTAAATGGAGAGTTAGAGGGGGACCCCCATGTTAAAATAGGAGATATAGCTCCTATCCAAGATGGAGCCCCGGGGGCAGTAACCTTCTTAACCAGCAAAAAATATTTACCTTATCTTTACGAATGCGCCTCCTCTGTATTAGTGATAGGTAAGGAGATAAAAATACATGAGCCCGTGCGCGCTCCCACCATTATACGGGTAGAACATCCTTATTTATGTTTTGCCCAAGTAATTAACAAATTTAATCATCGTCATCCTCAGAAGTATAACGGCATTTCTGATAAGGCTCATATAGCTTCGACCGCTCAAACCGGTTCCGACAATTATATCGGGTCTCACACCTATATCGGCGAGCATGTAGAGTTAGGGAATAATGTAAAAATTTTTCCGAATACTTATATCGGTAATGATGTAACTATCGCTGATAACACTACTATTTACAGTGGAGTTAATATATATGAAGAATCTCAAATCGGCCGTGATTGTATAATACACTCCGGTGTCACAATCGGCAGTGATGGATATGGTTATGTTCCTAATGAAAAGGGCGCTTACCAAAAAATTGCACAGATTGGTCATGTCGTTATAGAAAATGATGTAGAGATTGGGGCAAACACTAGTATTGACCGAGGCACGTTAGGAGCTACAAGAATTAAAAGCGGCGTAAAATTGGACAATCTCATACAAATTGCCCATAACGTAGAAATTGGTGAAAATACGGTAATAGCTTCTCAAACCGGCGTGTCGGGGAGCACAAAAATCGGTAAGAACTGTATGATTGGAGGGCAAGTGGGCTTAGTAGGACATATAGAAATTGCCGACGGCACAAAAATTAACGCGAAAAGTGGCGTTTCAAAGTCGGTTAAACAACCGAACCAAGCTATCAATGGTATACCCGCCTTTAATTATCGCGACTCCCTGAAATCACGAGCCCTTTTTCGTAAACTCCCTGATTTAGAAGAGAAAATTCGATATTTAGAGTATCAACTCAAACACTTTTCCAACACTGATAATAATGACTGAATTTCAACACACTATTAGTTCCCCAACTACAATAGAGGGTATCGGGTTACATACCGGCCAGGAAGTAACACTTTCCTTTCTCCCCGCCCCACCTAATACAGGTTACATCTTTATCCGTACTGATCTGCAAGATCAACCTCAAGTAAAGGCAACTGTCGATAATGTAGTGGATGTTTCGCGAGGAACAACTATTGAAAGCAAGGGTACTCGTATCCAGACTGTAGAGCACACGCTTGCCGCTTTAGCGGGTTTAGAAATTGATAATATTTACATAGAACTCAATGGACCGGAACCCCCGGTATTAGACGGTAGCGCCATAAAGTTTATCACCCATTTGAAAAAGGCGGGTATTAAAAAACAAGACAGTCCTCGTGAAACTTTCTACTTAAAAGAAACCATCACCTTCACAGATGAAAATCAAGATGTAGAAATCATAGCAGTACCTGCCAAAGAATACCGCTTAACTGTTATGGTAGATTATGACTCATCGGTCTTAGGTACTCAGCATGCTTCTATAAATAAAATTGGAGAATTTGAAGAAAAAATTGCTGATGCCCGTACCTTCTGTTTCCTTCATGAATTGGAAGAACTGTTGGACAACAACCTTATAAAAGGCGGGGATATTAATAATGCTATTGTTGTGGTGGATAAAATGTTACAAAAAAAAGAACTCAATCATTTAGCTAAAGTATTCGATCAACCTAACATTGAAGTAAAAGAAGAAGGTATACTTAACAATGTAGAGTTACATCATCAAAATGAACCGGCCCGTCATAAGCTATTAGATATGGTCGGTGATATTGCATTGATCAATACACCTATCAAAGCGCATATCATTGCTAAAAAGCCGGGCCATCAATCTAATGTATCCTTTGCCCGTAAACTAAAAAATTATATCAACTCCGATTCTCTTAAACAAGAGACACCTCAATATGATCCGACCACCCCACCTGTTTGCGACATCAATAAGATTGCAGAGCTATTACCGCATCGCTACCCCTTCTTATTGGTAGATAAAGTGATTCATCTCACGGAGGAAAAAGTAGTAGGAATTAAAAACGTCACTATCAACGAAGAGTATTTCCAAGGGCACTTCCCCGGCAACCCTATTATGCCCGGCGTATTACAAGTTGAAGCTATGGCCCAAACCGGTGGAGTATTGGTTTTAAATACCGTACCAGACCCACAAAATTATGATACATATTTTATAAAAATAGATAATACCCGCTTCAAACAAAAGGTAGTACCGGGCGATACTCTTATATTAGAACTGGAATTAACTCATCCTATCAGGAGAGGACTGGTACAAATGACGGGGAAAGCATATGTGGGCGATAAAGTGGCGACAGAAGCCGAGCTAATGGCTCAAATATCTAAAAAAGAACAATAAATTGAACCAACCTCTTCAACAAATAGACGATAACGCTTCTATAGCGGAAGATGTTAAAATAGATTCTTTTGTTACCATCCATGGAGATGTAGAGATTGGCTCAGGCACATGGATTGGCCCCAATGTAACAATTTTTGACGGCGCCCGCATCGGCAAAAACTGCCAAATTTTTCCCGGTGCTGTTATTTCTGCTATTCCCCAAGACTTAAAATATGAGGGGGAAGAAACAGAGACTATTATCGGGGATAATGTGACGATTCGAGAATATGTTACGGTTCATAAAGGAACACAAGATCAATATAAAACTATTGTAAAGGATAATGTATTATTGATGGCTTATGTGCATGTAGCCCACGATTGTAATATAGGAGCGCACAGTATATTATCCAATGCTGTAAATTTAGCCGGGCACATCAATGTAGGGGATTATGCAGTTATCGGGGGAATGTCAGCAGTACATCAATTTGTTCATATCGGGGCTCATGCTTTTATATCGGGGGGTAGTTTAGTTCGTAAAGATGTACCGCCTTATACAAAAGCGGCTCGTGAACCGTTAGGATATGCTGGTATTAATTCGGTGGGGTTACGACGACGAGGCTTTGAACAAAAAAAGATCAATCATATCCGCGATATTTACCGGGCTCTATTTGTTGATAATAACAATATAAAAGAAGCTATGGGCGTTGTTGAAAACCAGCTCCCTTCCTCTCCCGAACGACAAGAAGTTTTAGAATTCATCAATAATTCTGAGCGCGGTATAATGAAAGGTTATCAACCCAAGAATGGAAATTAGATGTCATCAACTAGGGAAACACTTTAATTACGAATGGGTGTTTCGACACTTCAACTATTCCTTTAAAAGTGGGAATCAATATGCAATTTTAGGTCCTAATGGATCGGGAAAAACAACCCTGCTAAAAATATTAGCTGGCCATTGGCTTCCTTCTACTGGTGAACTTCAATATAAGAAAGAGCACCAAACCCTTTCTCCTGCTGAGTATTATAAATATATTAGCATAGCAGCTCCCTACCTTCAACTTATTGAGCAACTTACTTTGCAAGAAAGTGTTCGATTTCATCAAAAATTTCAAAGTTTCTTACCGGGCTATACCGTTTTCTCCCTTATACAAGAGCTCCAATTAACATCTGCCATTCATAAACCATTAAAGTACTTTTCTTCCGGTATGCTACAGCGTGTTCGTTTAGGATTAGCTCTATTTTCTCATACTCCTGTCCTTTTATTAGACGAACCCCTCAACAACTTGGATAAAAAAGGTCGGGAGTGGTACTTTAATAACCTGGAAAAAGTAGGAGAGGGTCGTCTTGTTATTATTTGTTCCAATCAAAAAGCAGCTTATGAACACATTCCCCATCACATAGCTCTTCCCGATTACAAAAAATAAGAGAAGCTATTTTGAAGCATTATCGCCAAATAAAGAAAGGTTAAGTCCCACTCCTCCTGAAATTCGAATACTATTTAAACTAAAAGGAGAAAAATGAGCAGAAAGATGGCGGCCGTGCACATACTTGGCTAAAAAGAAAAAATCGAAGAAACGACCTACATAATAATTTATTCCCCCACCGGCAGCTATTAATGGATTAATAGTGGACTGGTTTGGATTTACTTGTTCATCAGCTATTTTAACCCATGCCGCCCCGGGTTGTAAACTGAAAAAAGGATCCCATTTTTTATGGGAAGTAAAATGAAAAGATAAACCGGCAAAAGTACTGTGATTAGCTAACAAATTAAAAGGGCGTGGGCTATCTCCTTGTCGATCCATAAAATAATAGGAATCAGAAAAAAAAGCCACTTTTTCACTAAAGTACAATCGCAACCCTCCATGTAGATAAATGTTAGTACGATCATAGTCTAACATAACCCCCGGTGCCACTGTACCATATAACTGTAACAGCCCCCTCTTTCCCCAGTCTTTATCAGACTGAGCAAAGTTGACATTATAAACACTAGCTAATAATAGCGTTATCAATAAGTAACGAACTACCACAATTCTATCAATTTGTAATTAAAACTAAGCGTGAATAAAAGATGAGCCTCCAGATTGCTCCCTTTTTGAGGTATAATCCTAACTTGGTTATCATGAACCTCAGCATGTAAATCGTTTCCCAGATGCATCATATATTGCGCACTCAATGACACATCCGTACGGGGTGTTACGTTATAATGGGTACCTATACCCATTTGAACAGCTGAGCTCCATCGTTCCCCTTGCTTATTAGGTTCACCCACTGCTATCAGACGCGTATAATCAAAACAATGACCAGCTAGTAGATAGGGCATAAAATCAGGCCATTGCAATACCCCGTACAAGGGATAGAACATAAGGGACCATCCAATATGCCCATCCCGCCGTGTTACTTTATTTCTAAAGTTATTGGTAATATAATCGGCATACCATTCAGAATTCAATCGAGGAGAGAGGCGTAAACGGAATTGTCCCCCCACCCCCATTCCATTATAACTAAAGTCTCCTTGATTAAAAGTACTTAAAGTGCTACGCATACCAAGGGAGAGACGCCCGGTTTCAGGTTGGTTTTTTACAGGTTGACCTGCGGCAAAGAAAAAGATTGTACAGAATAATATAAAAGAGAGTAAGGATTTATAATGAAAGACAGGTTTTATACACATCTTGGTATCCCCTTCCTTCATATAAGACTCAGATTAGCGACTGGCTTGTGCGTTACTTTTCTTTTTACCAGAGAGCATAAATCCTATGTTAATTTCCGGCATGACCCGTTCTTGACCAAAGGAAGTGTCTACTTGATGCGTAATCCCCCACTTGGTTCGGTCAAGATTAAAGTTAGCATCTGCAGAAATTTTTTGTTCATCTAATTTAACTTTTGCCGTAAATGACATCGGCTTTGTCGTATTTTTTAGCGTAAGTTTCCCTTTGATCTTATACGCTTGTTTAGAGGGAATAGCACTACCTGCGCTAGGAGAAACTTTTGAGCCAGTTATTTTATAAATAGCACGGGGGAAAGAATCAGCATGGAAAAAACTCTTGGATTTTAATGTATTGGTCAATTGCTTTTGCTTATCATCACTCAAACCCCGGTCTGTCGATTCAATAGTGGTCATGTCAATAACAATCTTTCCGCCGGTAATTTTACCTTTACTCACTTCCACCCTTCCTTTTTTTATCTCAACTACTCCATTCTTGGGGCCCGTAGGTTGTTGTCCTGCCCATTCAATAATACTGATAGCCGGATCTACTTTGTAAGTAGCAGATATATGTTTGAATTGATTTTCAAGTTTTTGTTTTTGCTCCGCCTGTTCCTCTACCTGTTTATCTTCTTTACTTTCTGCCTTTTCTCCCTCATTACTTTTATTACTACATTGGGAGAACGCAACCAACAAACAAAAACATAAACTCCAGATCGTTACATGTCTCATAAAAGTTATTTTACAACCAAAAATATACGAATTATTGGGCATTTCTTTTATTATGTAGCCAAACAAAACGGTTAATAATAAAAGGAGGACTACCAAAGCCTGCAGTTCCTGAAGGGTTCCCGCCCGTTACATGGAAATCGGAAAATGCAGCATTTTGATTTACCCAAATGGGGCCTGTTAAGTTGAAAGCAACGGGTGTATAGGCTTCATTCATTTCTGTTTCAATATGATCTATCTTTTCTTCATCAGTACTGTAAGCGCAGCAGGTAATGGCTCCATGCTTAAGGGCCATATCTTTGGCTAATTGGACCGACTCTTCTGTACTTTCAGTTTTGATCACTAACACAATG